>NZ_JBTUOC010000075.1:0-16929 GCF_058345725.1 Simiduia sp.
TCTTGAGAATTGGTGTTGGGAAGCCGAGGTTATCCCGTTAATTTCCGGTCATTATCAAACCGGCGAGCCATTGCCCACCGAGCTGCTCGATCGCATGTTGGCCGCACGCCATTTCCAAACGGGCATGTTTATGGTCCGTCAGCTGGAGTTTGCGCTGTTTGACTTTGAGTTACACCTGCGCACGGACATAGACAAGGCCGAGGATGTGCAGGCCTGTTTGGACAGCGTACGCAAACGCGTGTCGGTGGTGCCGGTGCCTTCGTTTAACCGCTTTCAAAACAGTTTTAGCCATATATTCGCCGGAGGCTACGCGGCGGGCTACTACAGCTATAAGTGGGCTGAAGTTCTATCTGCCGATGCATTTTCTCGGTTCGAGGAAGAGGGCATCTTTAACGCGCAAACAGGCAAAGATTTTTTGGATACTGTGTTAACCGCTGGCGGCTCGCGCGATGCCTTAGCGCTGTTTACGGCCTTTCGCGGGCGGGCGCCATCCGTGGAGCCACTGCTGCGCCACAGTGGTATCAGGGGGTAGTTATGACGACGACAAAAAAACGATTCATTGCCGGTGCGGTATGCCCGAGTTGCAGTGCTATGGATCGCATTGTGATGTACCGCATAGACGATGTGGATTATCGCGAGTGTGTGGCCTGTGGGTTTAAAGACGAAATGCGATTTAAGCCCCAGCTACGCGAGTTGGGCACTCGGGTGAATCAACCGGAGGCACTCAAGGTATCGGACACGCAGGTGCTGCAATTTCCGCCCCTAGACAGTGACGACTAGCGATAGTTGTGCGGTATTAGCAGGTTGAATGGTGCTGTAGACAATAACGACCAGTTCCACAGTGGCGGGCGGGCGATAGGCGCGCCGTCGGCGCCATTGGAACAGTTTGGCTAGTGTAGACTTTTGCTCGTGCGCGCTTGGTCAAAGCGCAGTTCAACACTCAAATCGCAAGCTAGGCAAGGATATTGGGTGAGCTCTTCTGTCCACCCCTTGCGCTGGTGGTTACCCACATAGCGTTGAAAAGCGTCAGACACCAAATACTGGTCCAGATTGGAACCGCGCATCATCAACATTTCTACGGAATATTGCACAGCGTGATCCAGGTCATTGGCAAAGGGCTCGCCAATTAAACTGTGTACCACCAAGTTGGCTGATGTCATATCCATGGGAGCCAGCGGAATGCCAAAGCGCGCAATGATATGATCGTTCACTTCTTCGATAATGCGGTGTGCTAAATAGGCTTCATCCAAGAGCGCATCCAGGCCAGTGTGGCCCTCTACCAATTCAGGCGGGCTCAAGAAAAAGTCCCCGATAATACGCAGGAAGGGCGTGGTTACCGCTTGAATATTGTGAAGCTCGCCAATCTTATTGACCGCCTCAATAAAATCGGGCACGTGCCGGATATAGGAAATTACAAAGGTCAGGAGCGTATCTGGCGTAGCATTGGGTTGACCATCGGTGCCCACCAGAGCGATGGCGCTGTGCAATTTAGTAAAGTTCTTGCGCAACACTTTGAGAAACAGGCCGGTATGATGCTCTTGATCGATGGCCTCGCGAATGGCTAAGCGAATGCTGCGCAATTCGTCGGCAGTGGGCGCCAAGTCAAACTGCTGGTCGCTTTTAGTATTGAATCGTTGAAATAACACCCTAACCCCTTACCCAGTACTCACAATAAACCATTTGTTCTCTCCCGCGCAGGGAGCTTAGCCTGGCACCGGCTTGGGTCGTACGTACCCAAACTTTGAAATACTAGCCACAATTTCCCAGTTTGGGCAGTGTTTGGCTGATTTTCGCCGTGCGCAGCTTCTCAAAAAGCCGAATTACACACCTGAACAACCATAGCAGAGCGCAATCTACGAGTAAGAACAAGATCATCTAACTTTTTGTATCTTCATGCCTGCGCACCAAAGCCAAGCCCCCAGGCTCAGGCCGCGGCTGGCATTAAAAGCCAGAAAGGCAAGCCATAGGCCATGATTACCGAGGCTTTGGGTTAGCCACCAGCAGGGGAAAAAAATAAAGACAGCCGAACCGATTAGCGTATCGCGCATAGCGCGCGTCTGGCCGCTGCCAATGCAATAGCCATCCAGAACATAGGCGCCTACGGAGATAAGTGGCAGCCAAACTGCCCAAAAATAGTAGGTGTGTGCGGTCAGAATGACCGCCGGGAGATCGCTCATGAGTTGAATAAAGGGCCACTCTCCCGCCCAAAACAAGAGCGCTAAACATGCGGCCACACCGGTGCACCAGCCCAGCGCCAACTGCAACAGTCTGCGTTGTTTAGCGCCCTGTTGTGCGCCGGCGGCGCTGCCGATCAAGCTTTCGGTGGCGTGCGCCAAGCCGTCCAGGCAATAGGAAGCCAGGTGCACTAGTTGCAATAAAATTGCGTTGGCCGCTAACACCTGATCACCCAATTGCGCGCCTTGGCTGGTGAAAAACAGCAACACGCCGAGCAGTGCCCAGGTGCGAAGCATGAGGTGTTGATTGGCGAGTAACAGACCCCGCCAGCCAATGTGCAGCCCCTTAAAGCGGAGCTTGCCGCGCACGGCAGGATGGGCGTAAAAGAGCGACAAAGCAGTCAGCAAGCCCACGTATTCCGCCGCTAAACTGGCCCAGGCTGCACCGTCGCTGCGCCAATCCAGCCCAACTATAAACACCAGATCCAACAGGATATTCGTTAGCTGGGTTGCGAGCATAATGTACAGTGGCGCGCGCATGCGTTGCATAGCGATAAACCATCCCAGCAACACATAGGTTATCAATGTAGCGGGGGCGGCGAAGAGTCGGATTTGGGTGTAGCTGTGCGCCAATTGTGTGACCGAATCACTGGCACCTAACCAGTTCAGTGCCCAAGGCAGTAGTCCGGGGCCGGCGGCGATGACCAGCAGCGCGAGCACGCTGGCCAGAGCGCCGTGCTGCAAGGAAATGTGCACACCCCTGGCCGAATCCCCTTGTCCGTGGGCTCGGGCTACGAACCCAGTGGTGCCCATACGCAAAAACCCGAACCCCCAAAATAAGAGTGCCAGCAAACTGGCGCCCAGCGCGCTGGCACCTATGTACGTTTGATCGGGCAGGTGCCCAAGCAGCGCGGTATCGATCAGCCCCAGCAAAGGTTGTGTGATATTGGTGAGGATCAGTGGCCACGCCAGGGCCCATAAACGTTGGCTTAAATGCCGGTCTTCAGGGTTCAATACAGGGGTTTCCCGATAGCTGGAGTTGGATTAAAAAATTACCGTAACATAATAAATTTGTTGATTTTTTTGCCAGCTTATGGCCTTCTTACAGGCGCTATAAATGCGACGATTTGCCGCAGTTTGTTGGATGTACCCCTCGGTTGACGAAATAATCACCTGGTATCCGCTAACTTTAGAGCGCAGATCGCACTAGCTGGTATCAGTGTGACGGCTTTGCTGTAACTCCGCGCGCCCCTTGGGTGGCCCGGAAAAAGATACGCAGGAACTCAGTGAAAGCTGGGGAAAGTTTCAGAGTTTACCACCCGGCCGGGGCAATGGAAGGCAATGCGCTTTCCGCCGGGTTCATCCGTTGAAGTAGTCATAAAAAGCATAACTAGCTACACGGAGACAATGGGCATGCTGAAACAAGCAAAAAGCAGTTTTGCTTGGTTGCTTGGCTTATCGTTTATCAGTCAATTTGCACTGGCAGACGAAGTCGAGCGTTGGGGGGTCAACATGACCCAGGGGGTTACCGATGTAAGCCGTGAGATCTACGGTTTGCATATGGATATCTTCTGGTGGTGTGTGGCCATCGGTGTAGTGGTATTTGGTGTGATGATTTACACCATGATCGCGCACCGCAAAGCCAACGGCGCGAAAGCGTCCAACTTCCACGAAAGTACCGCACTCGAAATCCTTTGGACGGTCGTACCTATTATCATTTTGGTAATCATGGTAATCCCGGCCACAAAAACCCTGATCAAAGTGTATGACACCGGCGAGCCAGATTTGGACGTGGTGGTAACGGGTTATCAGTGGAAGTGGAAATACGAGTACCTCAATCAGGATGTCAGCTTTTTCTCGTCACTGGCAACGCCGCAAGATCAAATTCGCAACTTGGCGCCCAAAGGGCCCAACTACCTGCTGGAGGTGGATCACGAGCTGGTGATTCCCATTAAGCAAAAAGTGCGCTTTTTGATTACCGCCAACGATGTGATTCACGCCTGGTGGGTACCGGATCTAGCCGTTAAGAAAGACGCCATTCCCGGTTTTATCAACGAATCCTGGACCTACATTGAAGAGCCTGGCTTGTATCGGGGTCAATGTGCGGAGCTCTGCGGCAAAGACCACGGATTTATGCCCATCGTGGTGCGCGCGGTTGAGCAGGAAGAGTTTAATGCCTGGATGGATAAAAAGCGGGAAGCTGCGGCAGCCATTGCCGAAGCGGCTAAGCAAACACTGACCTTCGACGAGCTCTACGCACAAGGTGAAGCGGCCTACCAGAAACACTGCGTCGCCTGTCATCAGCCAGACGGTAAAGGGTTACCACCCACCTTTCCCGCCATTGCCGGCAGCCCACTTGCTAACGGCGATGTCACTGCGCACATTGATCGCGTGATTAACGGTGGAAAAGGTATGCCTCCCTTTGGTGAGCAGTTAACCCCGGTGGAAGCCGCGGCAGTTATCACCTTTCAACGGAATGCGTTTGGCAATAACACCGGTTCTGAGGTGCAGCCAATCGATATCGTGAACTTCAAGCAAGGTCTATAGGGGGAGCTACAAGATGGCACACGGTCCTGCTAAAGGAATTACCCGGTGGCTCTATACCACCAACCACAAAGACATTGGCAGTATGTATTTGTGGTTCAGTTTTTTAATGTTTCTAATGGGCGGCGTTTTTGCACTTGTCATTCGCGCTGAATTGTTTGAACCGGGTTTGCAAATAGTTGAGCCCGAATTTTTTAACCAAATGACCACCATGCACGGTTTAGTGATGGTGTTCGGTGCCGTTATGCCGGCATTTGTGGGCTTGGCGAACTGGATGGTTCCCATGATGATTGGTGCGCCGGATATGGCATTGCCGCGCATGAATAACTGGTCGTTCTGGATTCTACCCTTCGCGTTTACCATGCTGGCCTCTACCTTGTTCATGGAAGGCGGTGCTCCCAACTTTGGCTGGACGTTCTACGCGCCTTTGTCGACAACCTACGCACCACCCTCAGTGACCTTCTTTATTTTCGCGGTGCACATCATGGGTGCCAGTTCCATAATGGGGGCGATCAACATCATCGCTACCATTTTGAACATGCGGGCGCCGGGGATGACGTTGATGAAAATGCCATTGTTCGTGTGGACTTGGCTAATTACCGCCTATTTGCTCATTGCGGTTATGCCCGTCTTGGCGGGTGTGGTTACCATGATGTTGATGGATATTCACTTTGGCACAAGCTTCTTCTCGGCTGCCGGTGGCGGCGATCCGGTATTGTTCCAGCACGTATTCTGGTTCTTCGGTCACCCCGAGGTGTACATCATGATTCTGCCCGCCTTCGGTGTGGTCAGTGCCATTATTCCCACCTTTGCGCGCAAGCCGTTGTTTGGCTATGCATCAATGGTTTACGCCACGGCATCGATCGCTTTCTTAAGCTTTATTGTGTGGGCGCACCACATGTTTACCGTGGGTATGCCCATTGCCGGTGAGCTGTTCTTTATGTACGCCACCATGCTAATTGCGGTGCCTACCGGTGTGAAAGTGTTTAACTGGGTGACCACGATGTTCAAAGGTTCCATGACTTTTGAAACGCCCATGTTATTCAGCGTGGCCTTTGTTATTCTGTTTACCATTGGTGGTTTCTCCGGCTTGATGCTGGCCATTGCACCGGCGGATTTTCAGTACCATGACACCTACTTTGTGGTGGCTCACTTTCACTATGTGTTAGTGCCGGGCGCCATCTTCTCGATCACCGCGGCGGTTTACTATTGGCTGCCTAAGTGGTGCGGCAATATGTATAACGAGGTGATGGGGAAAACGCATTTCTGGATGGCATTTATTGGTTTGAATCTCACCTTCTTCCCGATGCACTTTGCGGGATTAGCGGGGATGCCTCGCCGTATTCCGGACTACAATATGATGTTTGCGGATTGGAATATGATTTCTTCTGTTGGTGCATTCTTGTTTGGCGCCGCGCAAATAATGTTTTTGTACAACGTCATTCACACCATCGTGGCAGGTAAGAAAGCAACCGATCGTGTTTGGGAAGGTTCACACGGTCTAGAGTGGACAGTGCCTTCGCCAGCGCCCTACCACACCTTTAGTACACCACCGGAAGTGAAATAAACCCATGACCGAAGATGTTGCTAAAGCAAACGCCAGACTCAGTGCCAAGTTAGTGGCGCTGGGTGTGGCCATGTTTGCTTTTGCCATCTTTGTTATGCCACCGCTTTACGATGTGTTTTGTGAAATTACGGGCCTCAATGGCAAGACCGGTACACAATATCAAGCCCGTGAAATCGCCATTGATACCAGTCGGGAAATCACCGTCCAATTTGTGGCCACCAATAATGAAGCCATGCCTTGGATTTTTGAGCCCGGCGTGAAAAGTATCAAGGTACACCCGGGGCAAGCGGTGGATGTAATTTATCGGGCCGTCAATCCCACGTCGAAAGATATGGTCGCGCAGGCTGTACCTAGCCTGGTGCCCTTTAAAGCCGCACAGTATTTTCACAAAACGGAATGCTTTTGTTTTAACAATCAACCGCTGAAGGCGGGTGAGAGCGCGGAACTGGGATTGCAGTTCATTGTAGATTTGGATGTGCCCAAGCAGGTGAACACCATCACCTTGTCTTATACCTTGTTTGATATTACTAACGCTCTCGAGGCGAAGGTAGCAAGCAATTCCGGGGCGCAAACACCCTAACAACTCCATAACAATGCGGGGTAGCAACATGGCAACAGAAGGAACTTACTACGTTCCCGAACAAAGCAAACTACCGATTTATGCAAGTCTGGGTTTGTTTTTAACGGTTTTTGGTGCAGCAAATTGGATTAACGGAAACGATAACGGCCCTATGCTTTTCATGGCGGGTGGCCTGCTCATGGCCGTTGTGCTGTGGAACTGGTTTGGTGCCGTGATAGACGAAAATATGAACGGCATGAACTCCGCGCAGCTTAAGCGCTCCTACGTTTGGGGCATGGGCTGGTTCATTTTTAGCGAAGTCATGTTTTTTGCTGCATTTTTTGGTGCACTGTTTTATATGCGTAGCTTTGCGCTTCCCTGGCTAGGTGGCGAAGGCGACCACGGCTCCATGACCAACGAAGTGTTGTGGCCTGGTTTTGAAAATCACTGGCCGCTAATGACTACACCGGATATGGCCACCAACGGCGATGCTGCAAAAGTGTTGGGCCCAGCGCAAAACATGAGCGGGAGCACCGTTGAAAATGTTTGGACCTGGCTGCCTCTGTGGAACACCATCGTACTGCTCACTTCTTCCGTAACCGTACACTTTGCCCACAGCGCTATTAAAAAGGACAGCCGCAAGGCTTTTAATTGGTGGTTGGGAATAACGGTAGCTCTCGGCATTATCTTCTTGTTTTTACAGGTGGAAGAATATATTCACGCCTATCAGGAGCTTGGCTTAACACTGGAATCTGGCGCCTACGGCACCACCTTCTTCATGTTAACCGGCTTTCACGGTGCACACGTAACCTTGGGCACCTTTATGCTGTTGGTCATGTGGTTGCGCTCGGTACTGAAAGGTCACTTCAAATCTGATGATCAATTTGGATTTGAGGCAGCCAGCTGGTATTGGCACTTCGTGGATGTAGTTTGGGTAGGCCTGTTTATATTTGTCTACGTCTTTGGATAAGTGAGCGCTAGCGCCCTCGCATTTCCCAGGGAGCGGTGCTCGAAAGGGCACCGCTATAAAAACCGTAGACAATACAAATAAGTAACAATGCGGCCAAGGTAATACGAATACCCAGAGCATACAAAGTACGCTTGGTGTCGGTTGCCCCCATATCTTTGAGTAAAAATACCAGTGCACTGCTGAGGCTGGCGACAACGGCCAAAAACAGCACTACGATCAATGCCTTTAACCACATAGTTGATACTCTGTTATTCATTGAATAGGGTGTCACCTTACGCCCTTGCGCTGACGCTGGCAAACGAGGTAGCAATGCCAACCAAGCACACCGCTGAAATAAGTTCCACGGTGCCAATACCGCCATTTACCTGGCAGGTAAATGTACCGCTATTGGTACTAGGTTGTATTGTTTTGGCGCTGCTTATTGCACTGGGTTTCTGGCAGTTAGAAAGGGCCGGCCACAAGCAGCTGTTACTTACACAGCTGGAGACGCGCCTTGAACGCACGCCGGTAGACATTTCCCATATGTCGGCAGAGTCGCTACTCCAATTGCCGCCTTACAGTCAGGTTTCAGCGCGCGGCACTGCCGATAATCACCGTGTTCTATTATTGGACAACAAAACCCACAACGGACGATTTGGCTACCAAGTGCTACAGCTGTTGCAAACGCCCTCCGCCAATTTGCTAATTAATCGGGGTTGGGTGGCGGGTTCACACACACGCAGCGAACGCCCAGTGGTCGAAGCCCTGGCACCCGACCAAGTGTTTAGTGGTCGTGTTGCAGCAGTTTCCGACCACCCAATGTTAAACAATATTGCTCTGGACGAGGACTTTCCCAAGCGGTTCAATCAGTTATCGCTGAAGGTGGCGGGTGAGCATTTGGGTGCAACTGTCAGCCAGCTCATTGAGCTGGCACCGGAATCTTACGGTGCGTTAACCGTTAATTGGCCGAAGGTAAATGTCTCTCCCGCAAAGCATTTCGGTTACGCTGTGCAATGGTTTTGCATGGGCCTTGCGCTATTGGTATTGTTAATTTTTGCCAATTCTAATTTGGCCGCAGTGTTAAAAGCACGCGCGAATAATAATCAACACAAGATGTAACAAGATGGACGCTAAAATAGATTCAAATCTCGGGCCCGAAACGCAGGTTTTAGATGAAAAGCCCAAGGGCCGTTGGTCCAAAGTGCTAGTGATTGCGACCTTGCTCACTCCTATGGTGGCGGCATACGTGATCTACCAAACTGGCATTGGCATGCCCACGGGTACCATTAACAAAGGGGACCTCTTGCAGCCGCCTGTGAATATCAGTGCGTTGAACTTGCAATCTGTTTCGGGGCAGCCGGTGGATTTTTCGGCAGAGGATAAGAAGTGGCGACTGGTGGTGCCTGCCTTTGGCCATTGCGACCAGGATTGTCGGGAGTCGCTCTACGTTACTCGCCAGGTTCATACTCGTCTCAATGAAAAGTACCCCCGCGTAGAGCGTTGGCTATTGACCGATATCAGCGATCCAACATTTCGTGAGCTACTCGCCCAGGATTACCCCCGAATCAATATTGTCGAGGTGGCAGCCAACCAATGGCTAACGCTCATGTCGCAAAGCACAGGGGCCGAAGCGGACTACCTGATGATGGATCAAAATGGATTTTTAATGATGGGTTATCAGCAGAGCCAACACACGGGTAACGATTTATTAGCAGATTTAAAGCGCATGTTAAAGTTTACCCGCGAACACTAACGCGAAAGCAGCCCGACCGGGCCGGCGCCAAGCCCGCCTGTAAAAACACTATAAAAAACGAGGTACACGCGATGCAATCAACACTGGACAGTACAGCTGCAATGAGCTGGCGCGATTATTACGAGCTGTGCAAGCCGCGCGTGGTCATGCTTATGATTCTGACCTCAGTGATCGGCATGCTTTTGGCTGTACCGGGTATGGTGCCTTGGGACGTACTGTTTCTTGGAAATTTGGGTATCGCCCTGTGCGCCGGGTCGGCGGCAACCGTCAATCACCTGGTGGATCGCCACATCGATCAAAAAATGGCGCGCACGTTTAATCGGCCCGTGGCCCGCGGCCGCGTGGAGCCCACTCGCGCGCTGCTGTTTGCCTGTGTCACTGGCGGCTTGGGAATGGCCATCTTGCTGGTATTTATCAACGCGCTTACCGCCTGGCTAACCCTGGCGTCTCTGCTGGGTTATGCCGTGGTGTACACCTTGTTTCTAAAGCGCGCAACGCCGCAAAACATTGTGATTGGCGGCCTGGCGGGCGCGGCGCCACCGCTTTTGGGCTGGACGGCCGTTACCGGTGCTGTGGATGGCCATGGCCTGCTGCTGGTGTTGATCATATTTGCCTGGACGCCACCGCATTTCTGGGCGCTGGCGGTACACCGAAAAGATGAATACGCCAATGCAGAAATTCCGATGCTGCCCGTGACCCACGGTGAACACTACACCAAGGTACACATCCTGCTGTACACCATCATTTTGTGTTTGGTGACGGTGCTGCCTTACCTTACCGGCATGATGGGTTGGTTGTATCTGTTGGGCGCGGTAGTTTTGGGCGCTGGGTTTATCTACTGGGCGCTGGTGATGTTATACACAGACAGGGCCTCGGCCGGTATGGATACTTTTAAGTATTCCATCGTGTATCTCATGGCGCTGTTTATCATTATGTTGCTGGATCATTATCTGGTTACCCCGGCATTGGCAGTTTAATTACCATGACAACAGACGACACCCAATCGCAACAGCAACGCGGTATTCGCTTCACAATTATCGCCATTGTGGTCTTTATCCTGGTGGTGATGGCGTTGTTTTTGAACAAAATACTGACGCCCCGGCACCTGAGCCCTATAGAATTGCAAGTCAACGGGGCCATTCAATTTGAGCAACCACGGCGCTTCAAAGACTTTAACTTGGTGGACCACCGCGGCCAGGCCTTCGATCGATCGCGCCTAGAGGGCAAGTGGTCGCTGATCTTCTTTGGTTTTACCCATTGCCCCGACGTCTGCCCGACCACTCTGGCTAGCTTGTCACAGTGGTACGCGCAGCTGCCAGAAAAAATGCAGGCAGATACCCAGGTGGTGTTGGTGACGGTCGACCCGGCGCGCGACGACGTGGCCACCCTGGCCCAATACGTGCCCTATTTTCACCAGGATTTTGTGGGAGTTACCGGCGAATTTCTGGCGATTAAACGCTTTGCCAATCAACTCAATGTGGCGTTTACCAAGGTGGTGCAGGGCGATGATTACACCATGGATCACAGCGCCATCGTGGCACTTGTGAATCCCAAGGGCGATTATCATGCGTTCTTCAAACCGCCGTTGGAGTCGCAAAAACTCACCCTGACCTACACGTCGATACGCAATAGCTTTCCATTGTAAGTAACGGTGCTTTTTAGCGGTTTTAGCAATTAAAACCGCCAGTTGTCAGGCCAAATCTCCGTAGAGCAGCTATAACTAAAGGTGATGCTCTGGGAGAAAGACATGGTCCGTTTTACCTACAAGTCGGGGGTGGTAATCGCCTGCTGTTACGCCAGCTTTGCTGCTGCCGTGCCAGATGCGGAGATGGGCGCCGACGCGCTGATCGATTTCCCCCTCGAAGAGCTGATGCAAATGGAGGCAACCGTCTCCAGTGTCTCCAAGCGCGATGAATCCCTGAAAGACATTCCCGCCGCCATCTTTGTGGTGACCCGCGAAGACATTCGCCGCTCGGCTGTGACCAGCGTACCCGATGCACTTCGCATGGTTCCCGGTGTCCAGGTGGCTAAAATTTCCGCGTCTGAATGGGCGGTTTCTGCGCGGGGGCTGGGTGGCCGTTTCTCGCGTTACCTCTTGGTACTCGTGGATGGTCGTTCCATCTACACCTCGTTGTTTAGCGGTGTTAACTGGGATGAAATTAATCTGAGCTTGGAAAATATCGAGCGTATTGAAGTGGTGCGCGGCCCGGGTGGCACTATCTGGGGCGCCAATGCCGTCAACGGCATGGTTAACATCATCACCCGCAAGCCGGGCGATACCGACACCACCAGGCTGCGCGTTAGCGGCGGGCAGGGCGAGTCCGAAGGCTCTCTCTACATTTCCGCCAACCGAAAACTGGGCCTGCAAACCGCTTTGGCGGTGTCGGGCCACGTCGAACAATTCAGCGCCTTGGAAGCTGAAGGTAGCCCCTTTGAAGATAACGGCTGGCGCAATGGTCGATTCGATGTAGCACTCGAAACAGAGCGCGGCGCCCATCAATTAAGCGCAAAATTGGGCTATCTCACTATCCAATCGGATGTGCCCTGGGCTAAACAGCAGCTGTTTCTGCCGGGCGAGGCAGTGATCTATGGCGACGAGCAAAAGCAAGGTTACTACGGGACCTTACAATGGCAACAGCGACACGCGGGGGGTATGTGGACAGGTCGCGTGAGCTACGACGCGACTTACAGGGATTCTGCGGCCTTTGACTGGAACAATGTCAACTGGGACGCCGAGCTGCAGTGGGCCGGCGAGTGGGTGACGGGCCACAGCACTACGCTGGGCATAGCTGCGCGCCAGGGTGAAAGCCAATTCAAGGTGCCCCCCACTGGCCTCGATGCTTGGCTAATGCCCACCAACCAAGACAGCACCGTGCTCAGCGCTTATCTGCAGGATACCTGGCAGATAACACCGGCCTGGCAACTAAATGCCGGCGTGCGCTACGACGACAACTCTTTCACTAAGAGCGCGTTTCAGCCGAGCTTGCGCAGTTTATGGTCGCTGCGTCAGCACCACACGCTGTGGCTCGCCGCCAGCCGAGCAAACAGCACCCCAAGTCGCTTCCTTAACAGCAAAAGTGAACTGGCTATCCAGGCACTGCCTCCCAATGCCCAGACCCCCCTGCCAAGCATGGTAATACTGGCGTCCGATGGAGAAGGCATAGATGACGTGGAATTAACGGCCTACGAGGCGGGCTACCGCTATTCACCGAGCCAAGAATTGGCCGTTGATGCGGCGCTATTTCGGCACGACTATCGCAATATCATGTCGGCCGATACCACCTTCACACCGGAGTTGCGGTTCCAGGATGGTTTGCCCTACCTGGCTTTACCCTTGGGCCTGAATACCGACGCGCGTCAGCACAGCCAAGGGTTAGAACTGTCGGTGCGCTATCAGCCCACCGATGCCTGGTACCTGCAGTACAGTGGCGCATACATCGATGTCACCGTGCAGGAATCGGGCTCAGCGGTAGGCTCGCTACTGGAAGATGTGATCGCGGTGCCCGAACATCAACACTCGTTGCGCTCCCTCTGGAACGCCGGTGCAAAATGGGAGATAGATACCTGGCTGCGATACGTGCCTGGCGTAGCGGGCTCTGAGTCCGAAACCTATACCGCTTTGGATGTTCGAGTGAACTACCGTTATAGCCAGCAGTTGCAAGTTTCCCTAGGGGCCCGCAATCTTTTTGCCGATCACACTGTGGAGTTCGACCGAGAAATTTTTAGCGTAGGCAGCTATGCGGTGCCCCGATCGGTGATACTGAAAATCGAGTGGCAATCGCATTGATATTGTTTAGATTTACCCAAGTGTTTGGCCGGTTGCGCGGAACATGTGTCGGACAACACATTGTCTGCACGGTGGCCTTAGCACTGCTATTGTCATCGGCTTGTGCGGCAGCGCAAAGTCGTACTGCCTCGTTGAAGGCTGCATACCTTTATTACTTTACCAAATTTGTGTATTGGCCGGAGCCTTCGAGCAGCCGAAAAATTTGCGTGCTCGGTCAGGGCAGTGACATACAGCAAGAACTCAACAAGGTCGCGCTTAAGTCCGAGGGTAACATCCAATTAGTGTTTGTAGAAAACAAAGACGCGTTGGTGGGCGATACACGTTGCGATCTGGCGTTTTTGTTGGATGGTCAATGGCAGGCGGAAGAGTTTGGCGCCGGCACGCTGCTGGTAGTGGATGAAAACATCAGTCACCCCGATGCGGTTGTGCAGCTACTACTCAATAACAATAAGCTAGCCTTCGATATTAATCGTACCAATGCCAAGAAGCGCAATCTTGAGGTAAGTGCAAAACTGCTTGGTCTTGCGCGCGAGGTAACCGATTAGCGATGCACCTCTATGCGTTTAAAAAAATAAAGTCCAAGCTCATGGCGATGATCATGGGTGGCGCAATGCTAGGGATGATCGCGCTAACCGTAGTATTCGTAATTCACACAATTAATTTGCTGGAGCGAAAACGCAGTCATCAGATCAGTACAGAACTTGGCATTCTATCCACCAATATTGCCGCTAGCGTAATGTTTGAAGACGAAATATCTGCCAGAGAACTTCTGCGCGGATTAGCCGTCGACGATGACATATTTGTTGTGGAGATCGATAAACCTGGAACCCATTTTGATTTGCGTGAAGTGCTGCAAGAAACGCCGCATAGTAACGACGATTTGACACATTATCTTCAGGTGTTTGTCTATCCGATTGTAGTGGATGGTGAACAGCTTGGCTTGTTAAAAGCCTACGCCGATGATAGCGCACTGGAACGACAGGTGACGCTTACTATTTATTCATCGGTATTTATTTTTTTACTGGTTACATTTCTTATCTATATTCTTAGTTTTCGTTTGCAGGCGGCAATTACTCGACCTATTCAAAGCCTGAACAAGCTCTCAAAGAAAGTTACCGCTGAAGGCGACTATTCAGTGCGTGCCCCGGCCCTGGGCGAAGATGAGCTGGGTTTACTGGCCGAAGATTTCAATCGAATGCTCGAACAAATTGAGCAACGCGACCTCATGCTGGAAAAAACGGTACAGCAACGCACAGCCGAGCTTGAAAAGCTAGCCGATGAGTTTCGCCATCGCGCCTTTCACGATGCCTTAACAGGCTTGCCCAATAGAGCGCTACTCGCCGAGCGATTCGTGAGTGTGGTGGCGCATTCTAAGCGTTCTACCGAGCCTTTCGGTTTGTTTTTGATCGACCTGGATAACTTCAAAAATATCAACGATACGCTGGGTCACGAGCTGGGCGATGAGTTGCTAAAATCCACCGCCAATCGCCTGTTGGGCAGCTTGCGCGAAGAGGATTTGGTGTGCCGTCTGGGGGGCGATGAATTTCTGATTCTAGCGGAGGGATTTAAAGATCATCATTCTGCGGAGCTGGTAAGCGAAAAACTATTAGCGGCACTCAGTGAGCCCATGATCGTAAATGGCAAGCGGTTAGACGTTAAAATGAGCATTGGCTGCGCTATCTTTCCCATGCACGGCGAAACACTGACGGGGTTAAAGCGGGCTGCAGACATTGCAATGTACGCAGCAAAAGAGGCGGGGAAAAATCAGTACAAAATATTCCATACAGACATGGAGCAAACGGCGAAACACCGCTTGATGGTACAAAATGATTTGCGAACCGCCATTAAGCAAGGAGAAATCGTACTTTACTATCAGCCTCAAATAGATTCGCGCAATCACCAGGTCTATGGTTGCGAAGTGTTAGTGCGATGGCGCCATCCAAAGCACGGCTTATTGGCACCGGATCTGTTTATTCCCCATGCTGAAGAATCTGGATTAATCCCGCTCATTGACTACCACGTGATCGAGTGCGCTTGTAAACAGGCCAAGCACTGGTTGGATGTGGGCCAGCCTCTGGTGGTTTCAATCAACCTATCGGGCCTGCATTTTCGAGACCACAAGGTGGTTGAAGTGCTGCGTCAAGCACTGGAAAAACATGACTTGCCGCCCACTTATTTAGGCGTGGAACTGACTGAAGCGGTTTTGATTTCCGACTCTGAAGTGGCAATGCAAGTGGTGGGTGAAATCAAAGAGTTGGGGCTTAAAATATCGTTGGATGATTTTGGCGTGGGCTATTCCTCGCTGAATTACTTGCGTACGCTGCCTTTTGATGTTGTAAAACTGGATAAATCCTTTATCAACGGCATACTAACAAACCCGCAGGACCAGCGGCTGACAGAGGGCATCATGAATCTGGCTGCCAGCTTAAATCTGGATGTAGTGGCAGAGGGCGTTGAGAGCAAAGAACAGGTCGATTATCTCAATGGCATTCAATGCCGGTTAATGCAGGGCTACTATTTTCTGCCGCCTAGACCCACCGATGAATTCGAACTCTGGCGCGCAAGTTGGCAGCCGTTGGGACAATCTAAAAAACCGGCGGTATTTCCCTACGGCCGCGGCAAATAATGTAAATTCCAAGCGCGCTAGCGCCTGTTGGGCACTGACCCAGTGCTTGGTTCCCGCCACAAATACTCAGTGCTTCACTTAACGCAGGCGCCATTGCATTGATCGCATTGTATTGGTGTGCACCGATTACTGCGCTAGGCTGGGCACTGTTTGGCTTTGCGCAGTAATCGGTGCGCGGGCTTGATTCAGGCAACTGAGAGTCGTTATGGGGTTAGAGACCTGGAAACAAAAATTGCGCAGCGGCGCGCGGCGCTCGCGCCAAACAGCGCGGCAACTGGCCGAGCGCACAGATCGCGGTGTCAGGCGGGTACTGGGGCAGCGCAGTTGCATTGCGTTAACGGGGTTCAGCGGAGCAGGTAAATCAACGCTCCTGACATCGTTAATCAACCAGTTGTTGCACTTAGAGGTGCAACAGTCGCAGGGATTGTGGCCCACTTGGGAACGGCGCTGGTTGTCGGCGCGCTTGGCGCCTGGCGGCAAAGGGCTCAGCGGATATCCATTTGATGAACAAGTGGCGCGCTTGCAGGCAGGTTGTTGGCCGCAGTCCACAGAGGGCTTGTCGCGCTGCTTACTCGAGGTGCGATTAGCGCCTCGCAATCGGCTGCAAGATGTTCGGGGCAGGGGCTATATTACGCACGAAATTGAAATCTGGGATTACCCTGGCGAGTGGTTAATGGATTTGCCCTTGGCCAATATGCGCTATGGCCAGTGGGTGGTCGATAGCTATGTCAACTTTAACAACGAACCACGCAACGGTATGGCGCCGGCATTGTACCGCGCACTGTTGGACTTAGATCCGCGCGCGCCCTTCGATCCGTCCTTGTTCCATACTCTGTTTGCAGAATACCGTACCTATTTGCAGGCCTGTAAAGCGGGCGGCTTACACATCGTCAATCCCGGTCGCTTTGTCTTGAATGACGCCGATACCGCGTCTATACCGGCGTTTTTGCCGCTCTTGGGCGGCTATGGT
>NZ_JBTUOC010000076.1:0-8609 GCF_058345725.1 Simiduia sp.
GGGAAGGCGCTGGCGATATCATCCACAGGAATGTAGATTTCATTGCCGTCAGTGTCCTTCAGGTTTTTATTCAGATCTTTGTACTGTACACCGTATTCGCTGGTTTCATAGCGACGCTCGGTAAACCGTACACCACCTTTAAGCGAGGTTACGTAAGCTAAACCGAAGGGCTCGCTGTAGTCTACATCCAAGCGCCAGGCCTGCTCTTCGTTTTCAATGGTTTCGTCGCGGTGACGGAACTCGCGAAACACAAAGTGCTCGGTTTGCGTATAGATATCGCCATCGTCGTACACAACGCTCGGCGCCTGACCATTGCTGTTAACAACTGTTACGTTGGTTTTCCACTCGTTCGAGCCAGCTGGGTTGGCTGCCTCTGCCACTGGGTCCAGGGTACGCAGGTTAAACTCAGACTTGGGATAGGAGGTTTCCGAGTTTGCCAGCGAGTATTCGCCCGACACCTTGAGTTTGTCGGTAAAGTTCCACTCGCCGCCAAAGGCGTTGCTAAACGCCTCGTTTGAGCGGAATGAACTCCAGGTTTTCGGAATGGCAATCACGCCATTCGTCCGATAATTGTTCAACGCACCATTGGCGTCTTCGTAGGTATCTGCAGTGGCCTCATAGGAACCTGCCACGTGCAAAATTGAATAAGCTTCCTGACCACCCGAGCGCTCGGTGGCATTCAGATCCAGGTAAAAGTTGCCCTGCTCAGAAGCCGGCGCCCACTGCAGCGAAACGTTAAACGCCGTGCGCTCGCGATTTTCGATAAAGGGCTCAAATTTGTGCTCGTTTTGAATAATGTACTTGCCGCTTGGCGTATTGGCCGCTGGCACATCCAGGCCGGCAATATCTTCGTGACCTTTTACCTGCACATTGGTTTCAAAACTGTCGCGGCGCAGCTCGCGATCCTGGTATGAAAACATGGCCATAGCGCCAAAGGTACCAGCCTCGCCCATATCCCAGTTATCACCTGCGGAGAGGTTAAAAATAGGCGCCCAATTTTCAGCCTTATCGGCGTACTCCATATCAAAGGAGCCAGCGATTGTGGTTTCTTTCAAATCCAGTGGGCGCGAAGTTTTCAGGTTTACAGTGCCGCCTAAAGCGCCTTCAACCATTTCGGGCGTCGGCGATTTAATCACCTCAACCGCGGATAGGAAGCTCGCGGGGAAATCTTCAAAGCCGATGCCGTTACGAGAATCGCCCATGGTAGAGCGGCCATTCACCTCTACGCGGTTTTCTTTCAGGCCGCGAATAGACACGTCGGTGCCCACGCCAAAATCGCGGTTAATGGACACGCCGGTGACACGCTGCAAGGCTTCTGCGATGTTGTTATCGGGCAATTTACCGATATCTTCAGCCACAATGACATCCACCACTCGACCGTCATTGCGCTTGGCGTCGGCGGCTTGCTCAAGGCTGTAGCGAATGCCCTTAACAACCACCTCTTCCAGCACATCTAAATTTTCAGCATCGGCGTCCTGCGCCAGTGCCGACGGCAGAAATACCAAGCTAGTTGCGGTAAGTGCGAGTGTGTTTATTGCTCTGATGGCCATCGCGAGATGACGCTTATTGTTATGTATCATTCTTGCTTTCCTCTCCTTATTAATGCCTCGAGTACAGTTCAATACCAGAGGGTCACAGGAGTTAACCCCTTTCCCCAACCCATGTCAACCAATCAATCTGATTTAGATTGATATATTGATCAGACCAATTCATATTTATACCTATTTATCAATAAGTTATGATCTAATAATATTGAGTTATTAACCTGTATTTTTATGGGCAATTTCTAGCAAAATTGGTCTGACCAGCAAATAGAACTAAGCCAATTTACCGATTAGGACAGTCCGCGCCCCTCGGCCTGTTGCACCAACAACACACGCAAGCGTTCATCGTGGACTAGCGCACTCAGGTCCGCCAGAAACGCGGCATCTACCGCACTGCGAAGCAGTAGCCCATGCAAGCGGGCAATAAGCTTGTCGCGCATATCATCGGCCGGTTGCGCAGTTAACCACGCACTTACGCGCTCGGGCTCCGCAAGCGACCACGCATACAAAGACGCAGCCTGCGCCCTTATACGCGCACCGACGTCGCCTATCTGCAAACTGAGTTCAAGTGCGCGCGCCGGAAATTGCTCGCCCAGGTAAGGCAGCAACGCGCCCAACAGAGCATCGCGCAAGCTTGGGCTGGCAATGGCCGACGCCCGCTCAACCGCAGCCAATGGGTCGATCACTACCCAGGTCTCAAGCACGCGACGCTGCGCCGCAACTTGGGCAGCGCCTGGTAGATACTCAGTAGCCAGCTGCAGTGCGCCGTAGTAGTCCTGCCAGTCTAGTCGGTACAACAATATTTGCTGAACCAGCGCCTGCTGAAACGTCGCTTCTGTCTCAGGCAGCGCAAAGGCAAATTGCAGCGCAGAGGCGTCATCGCTCGCCGCGAGTGACAGAGCAGCCGCTTGCAAGCCCGACAAATAACGGGGCGTCGATTCCGCAAATTTTGCGGCGTCCAGCGGTTGCCGCTGGAGCCACAGCTTGAACAGGTGCTCCTTTAGCGCGTGCGATGCCATCTGTCCGGCTGGCGGGAAATCGGGTAAAACATCTGCCCACTGCAGTGCTTTACGGAAATCTCGCGCCCAAAATTCGGGCAAATAACTAAAGTCCACCATATCCTCGCGCCAAAGGTGATCGCCGGGCAATGGCGGCGGGTCGGCAAGTGCCAAGGTGAGCGCGACCACCGCTTGGTACATAGTCGCAACCTCGAAACCACCGGCCACCTCCGCCAACGGCCAGTGCGCCGGCCTACCGCCGCCGTACAGCACCCCTGCTAGCGCGTAAGCCCGGCTCGACTCGGGCACCTGGGTCTGCGCTAACTGCAACGCCACGGGCAATGACTGGCGCGCGACAGCCTGCAACACCACCTGCATCAACCAACGACGCTGTATTTCGGTGACGGACAATTCGTCGATGAGCCCTAGCATCTCCGCAGCGCCCGTGAGCTCGCCCGGCGTTAGTAGAGCAGCCAACAATTGCACCTGCAGCGCATCGAATGGCAACTGCATTACCGCCTTAAGATTCAAGCGCTGCGCGGCACTTAACGCCGGCGCCGGGCCAAGGGTCGCAGGCAACCCAGCATCAATGTCCATCAAAGGCATTGGTTTAGCAGCCTTGCCCTGAGGGTTGGGCAGATAGACGTATGCCCCAATTAACCCTGCCAGTACACCACCGGCGCACCCGAGTAACACACACCTTGCACTTAACATTGCGCTGCCCCCTTTGGCCTTTACCCAGCGCTACCCATCTAACCGCACTGCCGCTTCACCCGCGGCACCAATACATTGGCCACACGCCAAGCACATCACAATTGGTTAACTAAATTAGGCCATTATGATCTGATAAATATAAAACTTAAATCAGATGGGCACGAATGTACCAATCGAACATTATCGCCATGAAATCCAATTAACTGTGTGGAAGCCGCCCAACATTTCAACTTTATGACGAGATATCAATCGGTTATCTATCTAAACCAGACGTAGCGACCAGTTTAAACTGGTCTGCCAAATTAAATAAAAATCATTTGCAATTGAAAAAAAATACGTGCAAGCCTAGCCTAAACAAGACAAAAACAGCCATTTGGGCGCCCAATTTTACGCTCGGCGTTTCAGCGACTCCCGCGCACATGATTTGACTGCAGGGATTCGTGGGCCTGGTATTGCGCGTGTTGTTCTGCGGTAAACGCGCACACGGCTTTGTCGTCAACCCGATATAACAATAATGCTAATCAGGAGTAATGACCTTGAATAAAACACAACCTTCCCCCCAATGGCCTTTTTACGCATTGGCCAAGCGTATCCTCACTGGCACGCTTTTGCTTTTGAGTCTGGCCTGTAACAACGCCCTGGCTGCCACAGCCACAGCGTCGACCTGGCACCCAAGCTACCCGCCCAGCAACGTGCTAGACGGCGATATCAATACCCGCTGGGCCGGTTACGGCTCAGGCGCCACCCTAACCGTGGACCTGGGTTCCACCAAACAGCTAAGCGCCGTTAAGCTGGCCTTTTACAAGGGCGATCAGCGCATCACTACTTTCGATGTTCAGCTCAGCACCAACAACAGCAGCTGGACCACTGTCCTCAGCAATGCCAAGAGCTCGGGCTCGACTAAGTGGAATCAGACCTTTAGCTTTACTGAGCGCAGTGCGCGCTATGTGCGAATTGTTGGCTACACAAGCAACGTAAACAACTGGACCGACATCACCAAGTTCAGCGTGGTGAGTGGCAGCGGCGGCGGTTCTGGCGACTGCGATAAACCTTCAGATGTTTTGGACTTAACCAACTGGAAGATTACCCTTCCCTACACCAGCGCCACGGGCAGCACAGATGGCAACACCAATAAAGCTGCGGAAGTTAAACAACCAGCGCTGGACAGCTACGAGCGCTCGCCCGAATTTACCAACTCAGGCTGTGACTACGTGCAATTTCGCGCACACGCCGGCGGCGCCACCACCAGCGGCTCAGGCTACCCACGCAGTGAATTACGCGAAATGACCAACAATGGCAGCAGCAATGCCTCGTGGAGCTCCACCAGTGGTACTCACGAAATGGAAGTAGTATTGAGCGTCAGTAAACTTCCCACCGTTAAACCACACCTGGTTGTGGCGCAAATTCACGACGGCGGTGACGACGTCATTACCTTCCGCCTTGAAGGGTCGAAATTTGTTATGGAAATTGACGGCAGCGACGGCCCGACGCTGGACAGCAACTATGCGCTCAATGAAAAAGTCACGCTTAAATGGGTAGTGTCTGGCGGTGTGACCAAATCCTATTACAACGGCCAGTTGGTTCACACGCTAAATCAAAGCTACTCAGGAGCCTACTTCAAGGCCGGTGCCTACACCCAATCAGCCTGTGGCGGCGACAAAAAAGTCAGTGGAGAATCCTGCAGTGCCTACGGCGAAACGAAAATCTATGCTTTAAAGGTTTCGCATAAATAGCTGTAAAACTGTAAAAACCTGAGGGGGCCTTCCCCTCAGGTTTTCTATTGAAATCGCGCAAACTATTGCGGCGAAACTCTGATAATTTTCCCGTTGTTACTGTCCGTTAACAAATACAAAGCCCCTTCCGGACCTGCATAGACCGCGCGTAAGCGCGCATCCAGTTCCTTGAATAGCGACACTTGGTGCACGGGCCTATTGCCATTCATTTGCACCCAGCGCACCTCCTTGAATTTTAATGCACTGGCCAGCAGATCGCCCTTCAATGCCGGAAATGCATCGCCGCGATACACCACCAAAGAGGAGGGCGCAATAGAGGGAGTCCAATTCACCAATGGCTGTTCCATACCCGGATATTCCGTGTAGGGCGTAATAGAGGCACCCGAGTAATCGCGCCCGTAGGTAATCACCGGCCACCCATAATTTTTACCGGACTCAAGGATATTGATCTCATCCCCGCCCTTGGGGCCATGCTCGTTGCTAAACAACATCTGACGCACGGGATCATAGGCCATGCCTTGGGGATTGCGGTGGCCCAACGTATAAATGGCTGGGTGATAGCCCGCTTTACCCACGAAGGGATTGTCTTTAGGAATGGCGCCGCCATCGTGTATGCGCACCATTTTCCCCATCAGATTGTCGGGTTTTTGCGCAGCTTCGCGAAAATCAAAGCCATCGCCCACCGCCAGGACTAACGTATTGTCCGGCAGAAAGGTCATGCGCGCGCCATAGTGGACCGGCGTGTTTTTAGTGGGCGTTGCGGTAAATACCACCTCCACATCGGTAAACGCATTGCCTTTAATTCGGCCGCGCACCAAGCGCGTGGCATTGGCTTTGGGTTCGCCCCAGGCAAGCGATAAATAGATCCACCCATTGGTGGCATAATCCGGGTGCAATACCAGGTCCTGTAGGCCGCCCTGGCCTTTGAAATAAGTCGTCGGCACGCCAGTCAGCGGCGGCGATACCTTACCCTTTTCCACCAAGCGCAACTGACCGCTGCGCTCACTGACCAGCAGCCGGCCATCGGGTAAAAACGCCAATGCCCAAGGTAAGTTCAGACCCTCCGCCACCGTAGTCAGTGTGTAGGGGCCGAGCGCCTTTGCCTTAAGGGCTGATTCCGCCTGCGCGGGCAACCAAGCGGCCGCCAATACAATCCCCCACAGAGCGGCGGCTAGAAAATTGACGCCCACGCCGGGCAATAATTTGCTTTTCATACTGAACTCCCGTTAACTGCCGAATAACGCACGTATTGTGCGTACACTATGGCACCACTTTAATAACAACGGCACTATTTGCAAGGCTTCACAAGGATCGCGATATGTTTATAAAGCGCGGGCTCTTGCCCTGGCTATTAGCGTCATTGGCTGGCTTTGCGCTGGCCAGCGTCAATCACTCACTGTTTGTACAGGCTCGCCTAACCGATTTAGGTATCCTGCTACCCCTGAGCGTGCGCGCAGGGGCACTATGGGATGACCTGGTTGGCCTAAGCCCAACTTACCTCCCTATTATTGCTATTGGACTGTCCATCGCACTGCCGTGTGCACTCGGACTTGCGCGTCGCTGGCCCCAATGGCGCACTGCATTGTGTATGCTGGCGGGTTTTTGCGCACTGCTGGCTATTCTCCTGAGCATGCAGCCCATTATGAATATCACGCTGATTGCCGGCGCGCGCGGACTCGCGGGCTTGCTCGCACAAGGGGCAGCAGGCGCGCTGGCCGGGGCCGTTTTTGCCTTTACAGCGCCGCCAATATCTTCTCTGCAATCAACTTAAAGCCAGCTGAATTCGGGTGTATCTCATTGCGCCAATGCTGCTTGGATAGGGTACCCTGGGTATCCACCACCACCAATCGACCGGCGTACTCTACAGCCAATGCCTGCAGCATGCCGCGGAACTGCTCGAGCAAGTAGCGCACGACCGTTGCCATCAAGGCTACATCGCGATAACCGAGGGATTTAAACACCGGGTACATCCATGACTCACCAATGGGAAACAAATCAAAAAGCGCATAGCCGCGCTTGGATGGTATGGGGTAATCGTAAGTATGGGTGACAATGCGCGTGTGGGGATTATGTGAAAATTGCGCCACGCGGTGAATTAATTCTTCGTACACCGCCCGCAATTGTAAAAGCTTGTTTTGCAAGCGATCTTGGTGCACAGCTGCCAAACGATCCATTCCTGGTACATAGGGTTTAACCAGGTAGTCCAAATCATAGCGACCAACAATATCATTGCCGCCGCCGGAAAATAGCAGATGGTCAAAGTGGGTGTTGCTAATCCGCTTCATGAGTGCCAACTTTTGCTCGCCACTCATCATAGTCACTGCCTCGTCGCCGTTACTGGCCGTGGCGTAAATCAATAGGTGATCGCGCTTGGCTAAGTGGTGAATAATATTGGCGGGCTTGCCAAAGGCGAGGTAGCGGCGCGGGTAGGCAAACCAGGAATCGCCCTCGGCCAAAATACGCGTGGCGCCAGCATTTGCAACCACCAGTCGATCAAAGACATGAGAATCTGAAGTGTAGGGCACAGCATATCCTTACGCGGCAAAGAGCGGCCAGTGTAGCAACCAGCGACCACCTATGGGTAGCCCGCTTACCCCAAGCGCGCTTTGCGCTCGTCGTAATAGGCCACTACGCCCGCCACCGCTTCTTCATCAAACTCACGCAATCCGCTCAGCACTAGGCACTTTTCACCGCGGCCTACAACGGCATTGCCTGCTTTGAACTCGAAACAAACTTTTACTTGTCCGCGCTTGCCATCCACCGTCAGGCTGTTGCCCGTTGGTGCGAGTTGAATGTCGTCAATGTCTAAACGATCGAACTGCAAATGCATGGACTGGTAAATCACCATCGGACGCGCCGGATTAATCATCACATTCTTTTCACGCCAAAGCGGGACCAGAATGTGTGGAAAAGTATGCCCCGAAAACGCCACATAGGCGCGAGCTAAACGCTCAACGAGCTTCGCGTCCTGTGCCGTTTCGCCACTGCGCGCCACGGCCATGTAGACCTTGTCGGTACCGTCGCGCACCTGCAATGCACCGCCCTCCTGATGAAAGCGCAGAGCGACATTTTCCTGCACCATATCGGCAAAGGTAAAGTCCATACACTGCGACAGCCCGTTCTTGGCCAGCGTCAAGGCAAACAAGAGGTCGCCAGGCACGCAGAAACGCTTGGCATCTATGTCGTGAATGGGGTTGAAATCATCGGCTACCTGCTTGGCAAAGCGACTTGCCTGGGCCCGAGTAAAGGAAAACTCCTGACCGGATTGTTCAAAAAAGTCACTTAACCACATGCCTGCTAGCCTGAATCTATTGCGGAGGCGCGATTATACAGGCTTGAGAGCCGAAGCAAAGCCAACAGCCACCCCCCGATGATATTGCCAAGCATCACAAAATCCCTAAAATTGCCTTGTTTAGCACGGCCTCACAGCACAACATGAACGGGCCAAGCTACCGAACCGGCGACCTCGGCGTTTCGGTAACGATGGGAACCGCCGATAGGCGCCCCGAAGGGGGCGAGGCCAGGACGGCCGAGCGTTAACGGGTCGGAGACCCCGGTGTTTGTTTCACTTACTAGCGACAAAAAATTCGGTGTGTAGCGCAGCCTGGTAGCGCACTTCG
>NZ_JBTUOC010000077.1:0-34611 GCF_058345725.1 Simiduia sp.
CCGCGCGCACAGAAAGGTGATGATTAAAATGAGGGCAGGCGAGGTGAATTCGACGAGTAGTTCCGGTGTCTGCAGTTCGCTAAGTGCACTAGTAATCCATCGGTAGAGCGGTTGGGTGGCGATAATAAGCGCAACAAATAGTGCAATCCACCAGCCGTTGCGCAGTTTGCTATTCGCATTAAAAAGTACTGATTTGAAATTCATCCCCAAGTTCCCTGTTGTAGTTGTATTCGACGATTGCGCTAAGACTTATTATTTGAATGGTTTTTGCTGAATTTAGTGATGTAATTTGAATGGGTCAAACGGGCTGCGGTGAAGTGCGGGTAGTTTGGGACTGTTGGTGATGGGGCTGGGTAGGGCTGGTTAGCAGAGGCTGTCGCGAGTGAGGGATGCGGTGGGCGCGCGCTTTGAAATTCAGCCCAAAGCATGAGTCCTGAGCCGTGGCGTTGGCGCTGCACCTCTTTTAAACTCGGCGACTCTTTTAATGATGTAGTATCGACAGGGAGTAAACAATGTATCGGACACTTTCGGCTGGGGTTTCTGCGCTGGTTTTGTGGTGTGTTGCGGCAGGGGCGAGCGCTTCTTTAATTACTAACGGTGATTTTGAAACCGGTGATTTTTCGGGTTGGAGTACCTACACGTTTAATTCCGGCAGTCACATTGGCAGTATTGGATCGTCGGGGGTCTCTTTGTTCGATACCGACAATAATGCAGTCGATTCATTTGCGGCCAGGTTTCAAGTGGGGCAGGGTGCGTCGGGACCCATCGGCGGTGGATCGCCGCGCGTAGGTGGTGGTTTGTTGCAAAGCTTCACCGCTGCCGGGGGCGTGTTAGATATAAGCCTGGATATCGCTATCGATGCCTTTTCAAACAACGGCGATGGTGGATTGTTTGAGTTGATTTTAAATGGCAGTGTATTGGATGTGTTTGATTTTGGCTCCACTACTAACGGTGTAAAGGAGTTTGGCTCGCTATCGGCCAGTACCACCGTGGCGGCGGGCGTGCACGAATTGCGTATTCAGATGTCGCGAGGTTACGGCAATGCCAGTTACACGCCCATGCAGTATTTTGACAATGTGGTGGTGGTTCAGCCGGCCAGCGTGCCGGAGCCTGTGGGAATTGCCTTGCTAGGGCTTGGTCTGGTGGGGTTGTTTGGCGTTAGGCGTGCCCGTCGCTAGCTTTGACTTCTATTAGGGATGCTGATCTGTAGGCAATTCGCGTCTACCCAATAAGCCTCGAACTTTCAGTCAGTTCGGGGTTTTTTGTATGTGCGACAGGTGCAAATTTTTCTATTGCCATTGGTGGCATTGCTGTGGCAATGAACGGATCTAATTGGGTTGTTTTTTTCAGCGTAGGTTCCTGAGTCAGCTGCAGCGTTGGGAGCTCAAGTTATGGTCAGGCGTAGGTGTAGCTCTTTTGCCTTGAATTTAATCCGCCGGCAATCGAGCAGATATAAAAAAGCCCCGACCGAAGTCGAGGCTGTTTTATTTAGTGGCGGACCGGACGGGACTCGAACCCGCGACCTCCGGCGTGACAGGCCGGCATTCTAACCAACTGAACTACCGGTCCGCTAAACCGGGGCGGTGTGTCTAACACGCGTTAAACACTACCAAATATGGTGGGTGGTACAGGGGTCGAACCTGTGACCTACGCCTTGTAAGGGCGCCGCTCTACCAACTGAGCTAACCACCCGGTGTTCAGGAGCCGCGTATTCTACTGATTATTCTCTGCCGGTCAACTAGATTGTGCGTTTTTTTGAGTGGATTCAATACCTTGTCTAACGGCGGTTATTGGCGGGCGGGAGTGATAGGCGGGCGTAAGGGCCGTTGTTATACTGCGGCCCCCAGTGGCGTCCTGCAGTGGAATAGAAGAGGGTATCAGGTGAATCGACAGATCGGCAATTTTATAGGAGTGCTTGTAGTGTGGCTGCTGGCGGGCGTGGCGGCAACGGGAAATGCGGCCATAGATGTGTATGAGTTTGACGACCAAGCATTGCGTGCCCGCTACCTCACCTTTATAGAAGAGATGCGTTGCCCCAAGTGCCAGAACCAGAACTTGGCGGGCTCCGACTCCCCCATCGCTGCCGACTTGCGGCGTGAATTACACCGACTGTTACAAGAAGGCAAGAGCGACGAGGAAATTGTGGATTTTATGGTAGCCCGTTATGGGGACTTTATTTTGTACAAGCCTCGCGTGCAGTCCAATACCTTACTGCTGTGGTTTACCCCGGTGGTGTTATTGATGTTGGGCGTGTTAGTGGCGTTGATGATCCAGCGCGGCAATCGACGCCAGCAGGCGGCCTCAGTGGGTGAGGCAGAACGCGCGAAATTGGCTGAATTATTGGGTTCCAACAAGCAGGACAAACAGTTATGACGTTTTTTTGGATTGCGGCCACGCTGATGGCTTTGGTTGCAGCGCTTTGCATTGTGTGGCCGCTGTGGGCTGCGCGCGCAGGTGCTTCCCCTGGGGGGGTGGCGCGGGGCGCGACAAATATCGAAATATACAAAGAGCGTCAGGCTGAACTGGATAAACAGCTGCAAGACGGCGAATTGGATGCCGACGCCCATCAAGCCATGCTGGATGAGCTGCAGCTTTCGCTGCTAAGTGATACCGCCGACGAGTCGCAGGAGCCACGATTCACGCATCGGGGTGGTCGCCAGTTACTGTGGATCAGCGCGGCGCTGCTGCCGCTGCTGGCGGGGCTGTGGTATTGGCAGCAGGGTGCCAGTCAAGATTTGTTACTTCAACAAGAAATACAAGCGCTGGAGAGCCCGGAGGATGCCCAGCGCGTTATTGCGCTATTGCGCGACCGCTTAGATCAGCGGCCCGACAACACCCAGAACTGGTTTTCGTTGGCGCGACTTTATATGGAGTTGGGCCAATATGCCGACGCCACCATGGCCTATTTGGAAGTGGTAAATCGAGAGCCAGAAGCGGGTTTAGTGGTTGCAGAAATGGCGCAGGCGCTGTTTTTGGCGTCTAACAACCAAATGACGCCCGAAGTGCAGCGGGTGACGCAGCGCGCCCTGGCGCTGGTGCCCGATAACGGCACGGCCCTGGGTCTTGCAGGCATTGCGGCGTTTGAGCGGCAGGATTATCAGGCTGCCATCACTCACTGGCAAAAAGCCATGGCTCAGGGCCGGCCGGGCAGCCCCGGTTACCAGGCGCTGGCGGGTGGCGTAGCGCGCGCCCAGGCGGCACTGGCCGAGGCCGGCGACTCAGCGCCAGTATCGCAAGACACGAGTTTACCCAGCATTACCATCGATGTGGCGCTCGCAGACGGTGTGCCGGCAGCGGGACAAACGCTCTTTGTCTACGCCCGCGCCTGGCAGGGCGCCAAAATGCCCCTGGCTATTCAGCGCCTAAGCGTCGATCAGCTGCCCATCACTGTGGTGCTAAACGACAGTATGGCCATGATGGCCGGCACCTCGCTCGCCGATGCGGGCCAGTTAGAAGTGGTGGCGCGCTTGTCTGCTACCGGGAGCCCGGCACCTCAGCCGGGTGACTGGCAGGCCGCTAAAGGCCCAATTTCGCTGGCCGAGGGCAGCGTCAAGCTGGCGCTAACCATCGATAAGCAGGTGCCGTAAGGCGGGGTGAAAAGGGGGCTACAACTGTGTAGAATCGCCCCATCTTCGGGCGTCGAATAAGACCGGCAAGGAGCGCCTTTACAGCCTGAAAATCGGCTCGCTTCTCAAGGGTGTTCGCCCATAAACATTAGAAAAATCAGTAAGTTATAATTACTGAGTTTAAGAGTGAAACTGTTGCATGCGGCTTAAATGTATCAAGCTGGCCGGGTTTAAGTCGTTTGTAGACCCGACTACCGTGAATTTCCCCTCAAACCTGGGCGCCGTGGTAGGTCCAAACGGCTGTGGTAAGTCTAATATCATTGACGCTGTGCGTTGGGTTATGGGGGAGTCTTCCGCCAAAAACCTGCGTGGCGAAAACATGACCGATGTCATCTTTAATGGCTCCGGCGGTCGCAAGCCCGTGGGCCAGGCATCGATTGAGCTGGTCTTTGATAATTCCGAAGGCAAGCTATTGGGCGAGTACGCCAGCTATGCGGAGATCTCCATTCGCCGCAAGGTTACCCGCGAGGGGCAAAACTTTTACTACCTGAACGGCAACAAGTGCCGGCGCCGCGATATTACCGATATCTTTTTGGGCACCGGTTTAGGCCCGCGCTCCTATGCCATCATCGAGCAGGGCATGATCTCGCGGCTAATTGAAGCCCGGCCTGAAGACCTGCGTATCTTTATTGAAGAAGCGGCGGGCATTTCCAAGTACAAAGAGCGCCGGCGCGACACTGAAAATCGGATCAGGCGCACCCATGAAAACCTGGAGCGCCTGACCGACATTCGCGACGAGCTTGAGCGCCAGATTGCGCGCTTGGAACGCCAGGCTCAGGCGGCTGAAAAGTACGGCGAATACAAAAAAGAAGAGCGCGAACTGAAAGCCCAGCTGCAGGCATTGCGCTATCGGGTTTTGGCCGAGCAGGTCACGGTAAAACGCACCGCGATTCGCGAGCTAGAAGTACAGGTGGAGCAGTTTGTTTCTGCCCAGGTAAACAAAGACACCTTAATCGAAAAGTATCGCGCACAGTACACCGAGCTTGGTGATAAATTTAATGAGGTACAGGGCCGCTACTATGCCATCGGCTCCGACATTGCGCGTATTGAGCAAAGTATTACGCACGCCCAGGATCGCGTGCGTCAGTTGACCATCGACTTGGACCAAACCCGCCGCGACTGCAAAGAAGCCGAAGAGCACTTGCGTCTGGATGCCGAAAAGGCCGAGGGTTGGCAGGCGGAGTTGCTGGAAATAGAACCCGAGCTGGAGTTGGTGCAATCGGCCGGCGACAACTCCGGTGAAATGCTGCAGGAAGCGGAAGAGCAGATGCAGCAGTGGCAAATGGAGTGGGACGAGTTTAATCAGCAGGCCTCGGAGCCGCGCCAGCGCGCCGAGGTGCAGCAGTCGCGCATCCAGCATTTGGAGCAGGTGCAGACCCGATTGTTGGAACGCATTCGCAAACTCGAGGAAGAAAAGTCCCACCTCACCGCAGGCGATGTGGAAGAAGAAATTGAAGCGCTCAGCGAGCAGCTGGCCGAGCTGGAGTTGGACGGCGAAGAGTCTCGCAGTCGTAACGAACAGCTAAATGACGACATTAACGGTCTGCGCGAAACCAACAATCAGCTGGGCAATAGCCTGGATGAAAAGAAAAGCCGTCTGCAAACCTTGCGCGGCCGGCACGCGTCGTTAGAGGCATTACAGCAGGCCGCTTTAGGCGAGCAAAACAAAGCCGTAACGCGCTGGATGGAAGGCAATGGTCTGGCCGATAAACCGCGTCTGGCCGAGGGCTTGCGAGTGCGCGATGGCTGGGACAAAGCCGTTGAAACCGTGCTGGGCAATAACCTGCAGGCAGTGTGCACGGAAGGTCTGGACTCTGTTGCGGCGGTACTGGATAGCCTGACCCAAGGTCAGTTGTTACTGGTGGATGGCGCGGCCAAAGTTGCCCCCATTGCGGGCGACAAGGCACCCACACTCGACAGCTTCATTGAGGCCGATGTTAGTATCGCCTCGCTGGTGGGGCAGGTGTACGCCGTTGATTCGTTGGCCGAAGCGCTGGCGCTGCGCGATCAGCTGTCGGCCAGTGAATCGGTTATTACCAAAGATGCCATTTGGATTGGCCCAAACTGGTTGCGCGTGGTGCGCGACAACGACGCCACCGCCGGTGTCATTGCCCGCAAGCAAGAATTGGAAGAGCTGGCCGAAACCTTGGCGCAGTTGGAAGGTGAAGTTGCGGAGCAAGCGGAGCAATTGCAGTTGGGCCGCGAGCGCTTAAAAGAGCTAGAGCAAAACCGGGAGCAATTGCGCCGCAGCCTGGATGACCACTCGCGCAAATACAGCGAGCTGAAAGCTCAGTTGTCGGGCCGTCAAGTGAAGGTAGAGCAGATTCTTGAGCGCAAAAAACGCATTGCGGCCGAAGTGTCTGAAGCGCGCGAGCAAATGGAGATGGAAGCGGAGCACCTGTCTGAGGCCCGCATGACGTTGGAAGAAGCTATCGACGCCATGGAGCGCGACACCGGCAAGCGCGAAGAGCTCATGACTCGCCGCGATGGCATTCGCGCGCGTTTAGACGAAGCGCGCCAGAAAGCGCGCCACGACAAAGATCGCAGCCACGAATTGGCCATGCGCGTGCAAAGCTTGCGCACGCAGTTGTCTGCCATTCAATCGGGCATGTCCCGCCTGCAAGAGCAGTCGGTGCGTTTAACCGAAAGACGCGAGCAGCTAGAGGCGGCCCTGGCTGATAATCACGACCCCATCGAAGAGTACAAGTTAGAGCTGGAGGCGCTGCTCGAAAAGCGCGTTACCATAGAAGCTGAATTGACCGAGGCACGCCGGGCAGTAGAAACGGTTGAGCACGACCTGCGCGATGCCGAACAGCAGCGCAATCGCGCAGAACAGGACGTGCAAAAAGTGCGTGCCAACCTTGAGCAGGAGCGCTTGCAAGCGCAGACGCTGGAGGTGCAAAAGCAGGGCTTTGAAAACCAGCTGACCGAAGAGGCCTTCGATCTGGAAACCCTGTTAGCGGCACTGCCCGAAGACGCCGAAGAAGCACCCATGGTGGCGCAGCTGGAGACCATTGGCAATCGGATTACCCGCTTGGGCCCCATTAACTTGGCGGCTATCGAAGAGTACAAATCTGAATCCGAGCGCAAAAATTATCTGGATGCACAAAATAGCGACCTGATGGAAGCGCTGGAAACCCTGGAAAATGCCATTCGAAAAATTGATCGCGAAACGCGCACCCGTTTTAAAGAAACCTTTGACCAGGTTAATAGCGGCTTGCAGGAGCTTTTCCCCAAAGTCTTCGGCGGCGGGCACGCCTACTTGGAGCTGACCGGAGAAGACCTGCTGGATACCGGTATTGCCATCATGGCGCGACCGCCAGGCAAGCGAAATTCCACGATTCACCTGCTTAGCGGCGGTGAAAAAGCACTGACGGCCATTGCGCTGGTATTCTCGATTTTCCGCCTTAATCCCGCGCCTTTCTGTATGCTGGATGAGGTTGATGCGCCACTGGACGATGCCAATGTGGGCCGCTATGCGCGCATGGTGGAAGAAATGTCCGCCCATGTGCAGTTCATCTACATTACCCACAATAAGATCGCTATGGAAATGGCGCACCAGTTGCTTGGTGTGACCATGCATGAACCGGGCGTCTCGCGCCTGGTAACCGTAGACGTTGAAGAGGCGGCCGAACTGGCGGCTTCGTGATCACAGAGTTTGGTGAAATGATCAACACACAGTATGCTTTCAACCAAAGCAACGCGAGGAAGGAATTTCGCTATGCGTGAATGGTTTACCGTCATCATGGCCTGTTTGATTATTGGCGTGCTGCTTGATGGTCTGCGCCGCATGCGCGCCGCCAAGCGCAACGACATGCGCATGTCGCTATCGATGCACAAAGGCACCAATAAAGAAGACCTGGAGGCTTACGGCAGTGAGCTACCCAATGGCGGTGCCCGCGTTGTGGGCAAGCGCGATCAGGCTGCAGCTGTTAAGCCCACGCCAAAACCCGCTGTCAGTGTGGCGGGCAAGCAGACTGCGCGATCTAAAACGGTCGCTCCGGCGGCCAAGCCCGCGGACAGTTCTGTGTCGGCTGCGCCGCGAAAGCCCGAGGCCGCCCAGCCAGCTGCCGCTCGCCAGGAAGAGCTGGATCTGGATCAGCACGTACCTTTGTTAATGAATGTGGATGAAGAGCCAAGGCTAACGACAGAGCCGACGCTGGATGACGAGCCAGACACCGAGCGCCGCGAACCCAGTTTCAATACCGAGCTTGTGGAGGACGACGAGGCTGATATCGATCAGGACGCCTACGACCGGGTGCTGTTTTCCGGCCGCTCCGAAGCCGTCCAGCCCGATAGCCGCGAACCCCAACTAGGTGCCGCCGAAGAGCCCGAAGAGGTATTTGTGGTGCGGGTGATGGCGCCAAAGGGCGAGGTTTTCGTGGGCGCGGCCATCAAAGAGGCCATTTTGGGAGCGGGCATGCGTTTTGGCTCGCGCAAGATTTTCCACATGCACCAGCAGGATGATGGCGAAGGCCCCATTCAATTCAGCTTGGTGAATATGGTGCAGCCCGGCGTGTTTGATTTGCACCGCATGGACGAAAACGACACGCCCGGTTTAAGCCTGTTTATGACGCTGCCGAGCGACGCCGAAAGTCTGCCCGCATACGAGGCAATGGTTAAAACGGCAAAGCAATTGGCAGAAAATCTGGGCGGTGAGTTGCGCGACGATCAGTTGAGCACGCTTACCCCACAAACCATCGAGCACAATCGTGCGCGCGTTGCCGAATACGAACGCAAACGCCAACTGGCGCGCGCGCGCGTTTAATTGTCTACTTGCACGGGGGCTCCCTGTGCGAGCCACGTTGGCCCCGAAAGTGGGGCAGGCCGGTCACTACTGTCACTAGGTTAGCGGGGAGCGCAAACCTCAGCCAGGTGGCGGTGATCGGTCGGCCTACTCCGCAGTTGGCGGCCCTGCGCATTGCTTAACTCAAGCGCAGTTTCGATTACGCAAGAATAAGAGCACCATGGCCTCAAACACCGCAACACATGCAGAATACGAAAATCTCAAAGCGCAACTGAATTACCATAATTACCGCTACTACGTGCTCGACGACCCGCAATTGCCGGATGCCGAGTACGATCGGTTAATGCGCCAGCTTCAGGCATTGGAGCAGGCCCATCCGGATTGGGTGTCGGCAGATTCGCCCAGTCAGCGCGTAGGCGCAAAACCCATGAGTGCGTTTCAGCAGGTGACTCATGCAGTTCCCATGCTGTCGCTCGACAATGCGTTTAATGCGCAGGATATGTACGACTTCAACAAGCGGTTGCAAGATCGCCTTAAGTCAGAGGCGCCCATTGAGTACGCTTGTGAGCCGAAGCTCGATGGCATAGCTGTGAGCTTGCTGTATCAAGCAGGGGTTTTGGTGCAGGCGGCTACCCGCGGCGATGGCACCACGGGTGAAGACATTACCGCCAATGTGCGCACCATCGGTTCGGTGCCATTAAAACTTCTGGGTGAGGGCTTTCCACCACTGCTAGAGGTGCGCGGTGAAATTTATATGCCCAAGGCCGGTTTCGAGCGACTTAATAACCTGGCGCGAGAAAGGGGCGAAAAGCTGTTTGTTAATCCGCGTAATGCCGCTGCCGGCAGCCTGCGTCAACTTGACCCTAAAATCACCGCGCAGCGCCCGTTGGAATTTTGTTGTTACAACGTGGGGCAGGTAGAGGGCGAATTGCCGGACCGCCACACCGATGTGTTGCACTCGCTCAGTCAATGGGGTTTTTTAATTAATCCTGAGATGCGCGCCGTCGAGGGCATTGAGGCGTGTCTGGATTATTTCAGTGCGCTGGGCGACAAGCGCGCCGCCTTGGCCTACGACATCGATGGGATTGTTTTTAAGGTAAATAGCCGTCAGCTACAGCAACAGCTGGGTTTTGTGGCGCGCGCACCGCGCTGGGCCATTGCCCATAAATTCCCCGCCCAGGAAGAAATGACGCGCTTATTGGATGTGGAGTTTCAGGTGGGGCGCACCGGTGCGATTACGCCCGTAGCGCGCTTGGAGCCGGTGTTTGTGGGCGGTGTCACTGTATCGAATGCCACCCTGCACAATAAAGATGAAATCGCTCGTTTGAATGTCATGGTGGGCGACACAGTGATCGTGCGCCGGGCGGGTGATGTGATCCCGCAAATTGTATCGGTAATTGCAAACAAACGGCCCGCCGATGCGCGGCCTGTGTTGTTTCCAGACGCCTGTCCGGTGTGTGGCTCGGCGGTGGTGCAGCCTGAGGGCGAGGCCGCCGTGCGCTGTGCCGGTGGACTGGTGTGCCAGGCGCAGATTAAAGAGGGTATTAAGCATTTTGTGTCGCGCAAGGCGCTGGATATCGAAGGTCTGGGTGACAAGCTCGTCGAGCAATTGGTGGATGAAAAACTGGTGTCGAGCGTGGTGGATATTTTTCATCTGCACGCGAAAAGGGACGCGCTGTTGGCGTTAGAGCGCATGGGAGAGAAGTCGGCAGATAATCTGCTGGCCTCAATTGAAGCCAGTAAATCCACTACCTTGGCCAAGTTTTTATTTGGCCTGGGCATTCGCGAGGTGGGCGAGACCACCGCACGCGTGTTGGCGGCAACCTTTGGGTCGCTGGCCAATCTTCAGGTGGCCTCGGAAGAAGTACTCTTGGCCATTAGCGATATTGGTCCCGTCTCGGCGGCCAGCATCGCCCGTTTTTTTGCCGATGCGCGCAATCAGGCGCACATTGCCGAGTTGCAAGCGGCCGGCGTGCAATGGCCCGAGCAGGCGCCCGCGACTGAAGCCAGTTTGCCGCTCGCGGGGCAAACCTGGGTGCTGACTGGCACACTAGAGCAGATGACGCGCGATGAGGCCAAAGAAAAACTGCTGGCTTTGGGTGCTAAAGTATCGGGCAGTGTATCGGCCAAAACTCACTGTGTAGTGGCCGGGCCGGGCGCCGGCTCTAAGTTGACCAAGGCGCAAACGCTGGGTGTGTCGGTGTTGGATGAAAGCGAATTTTTAAAACAATTGCAGGCCTGGGGGCAGGAATGAGTATTGGGTATCGCTGGGTTGTTGTCGGGCTGGTGCTATTGAGCGTGGGTTGCACCACCTCGCCACCGCGCAATCCCGATAATATTTGCGATATTTTCCGGGAAAAAGGCGGTTGGTACGACGAGGCGAAATCGGCGGAGAAGCGCTGGCGCTCGCCCATTCCAACGTTAATGGCCATGATGCATCAAGAAAGTCGTTTTGTGGCAAAGGCCAAGCCGCCGCGCACCAAAATATTGTGGGTCATTCCCGGGCCGCGCAAGAGTAGTGCCTATGGTTACTCCCAGGCTAAGGATGAAACCTGGGAGTGGTATCAAAACAACAGCGGCAATGGCTGGTCTAGCCGCGACGATTTTGGCGATGCCATTGATTTTATCGGTTGGTACAACTACCAAAGCGGACGGCTGTCAAAAATTAAACCCACAGACACCTACCATTTATACTTGGCCTATCACGAGGGGCACGGCGGCTTTAATCGGCGCACTTACGCTAAAAAAGCGTGGCTAAAAAAAGTGGCACAAAAGGTGTCTCGGCGCGCCAACAGTTACCGCGCACAGCTCAGTCAATGCGAAGACAGTTTGGGGTCTTCCTGGTGGCCGTTCTGAGGATTGTGACACGCTGGGCCTGCGCCCGTGATCATTGTTGCGCCGGAGCGTTTTGGGTAGAGTGTCTGGCATAAACCAGTTTCGTGAGCGTAGCGGTGGCCCTAGGGTCATTGGCACAAACAGGAATAACACTAAAGAGGCGGAGTGCTATGTATAACGATCAGGAGTCCATCGTATACGGTTGCATTAAAGATGTTTGCGGATCGCTGCGCGACAGCGAGCGGCGACGCACCAATGCCAAAGCGATGATGGCGCTACCCGACGCCGACGACTGGCCCTTTCTGTGTCGGGACATGTTTTCTCTGCCCGTGCAGGAAAGCACTATGAGTCAGTATCACACAGATGTTATGCACTTTGGTGCCTCTTACAAGGCAGTAGAGTACGAATGGGAACAATGGCTGGCTAAATTTGAAGATTTGCTTTCCGGGATGTATTGGGTCAGTGCCACAGTACACCTGGAGACAGAGCTGTCTGGCACCCACACCTTCACCTGGGAATCCAACGGCAGCTACCACGCGCCTGGTAGTGGCGGCATCTCCGTGCGATGCGAGTGGAGCCACGAGGGCGGTCTGCACATTTAAATCATGATAACCCCCCATTTGGATCAACGGCCTGCCGCGGCGTTGGCGGGCGATGTGCGCTTGGTTTTTTTCGATATAGACGGCACCTTATTAAATGCTGAGGGCGAGCTCACCGAGGCCACCTGCGCAGCCATCGCGCGCCTCAAGCAACGCGGTATACGCACGGCCTTTGCAACTGGCCGCCCACCTTTCGCTGTGGCGCACCTACAACGTCAATTGCAATTGGACGGCCCCCATGTGTTTTACACGGGTGGGCTGTGCCGCGCGGGCGACGAGTTGTTGGCAGATTGCGCCTTACCCTTTGAGCAGTTGAAACCGCTGGCGAGGGTGGCGCTGGCGGAGGGTTTCTACTGCGAGGCCTATTATAAGGATAGGTTCTACACCACGACTGCCAGCGATATCAGTCGCGAACACGCTCGCCACCTGGGTGTTAGTCCCATCTACGCGCCTTTGTCGGAGTGGCCTGATGAACCCGCCTACAAGCTGCTTTTAGGTGCCCAGTTAGACGCGCAGCCTGCGGGCTTGGCGCCGCTGGAAGCCGCTTGGCCGCAGTTTCATTTTGCCTATGCTCACTTGCCATCGCGGCCGAACTGGCAGTTTGCCAGCGTGGTATCGGGTGACGTCGACAAACCGGCCTTATTTGCTCGCTTATTGCAGTATTTGAGGCTTAGCCCTGCGCAGGTGATGGCCTTGGGCGACGGCGGATCTGACAAAGCATTTTTATCTGCGGCGGGCATTGGCGTGGCCATGGGCAATGCCAACGCCGATGTGCAGGCCTCGGCTAACTTTGTGACTCGCTCGTCATGCCAGGATGGCGTAGCCTATGCGTTAACCCGGCTGGTACTCGAATGCTAGCCAATACTGAATATTTGGACGCTGAATGATTATTGGCCGTTTTTTCCGCAAAAAAGGCTCATTTGCTGTTAGCCTTGGCGCCTGCCTAGCCTTCATCCTGGCCGCGATACTGGCGTGGGACCTCCCGCTAAGTGAGGCGCTCCGTTTTGGTCTGGCCAGCCTGTTGGCGCTGTTAGTCATTATGCTGGCGGCAGCGCTGACCGTGGTCTTGGCGCACCTGATCGCGCGCCTTTGGCGCAAATGTATTCACCGTTTTAGCCACAAAGATTAACCCTCAGCCATGGCCGATGTCAGCGTTCCCAGTGAATATGCCTCCACACTGCTCAACACCGTGGCAGACAATGGCGGTAATCGCGCGGGCTTGATGGCGGAGCTGGCCATTCAGGAAGAGGAGCTGATGCCCGGGCGCAGTTTTTCGGCCCTTAAATACGGCAAGCTGTACCAGCGCGTCATGCAGGTGATGCAAGACGAGTGCTTTGGCATGTTCAGCGGCGGCAAGGTGCGGCTAGGCTCTTTTCGCTTGCTGTGCTTGACGGTGATTCAGTCAGCCAATCTGCGCCAGGCGATTGTCAGGGCAGGGGAGTTTTGTGAAATTTGCCGCGGTTTTCTGGTGCGCTCGCGGTTGTCGGAGCCGGCTCAGGGCGTGGCGCGGGTAGAAATGTGCGGTATTAGCTCTGTCTCGCGGGACGAGTTTGATCAGATGGTGGCCAATGCCACACCCAATCAGGTTCGCACTAGCCTGGCCGTCTGGCAGCGTTTCAATGCTTGGTTGATCGGCCGTGAGATCCCCCTGTTTGGCATCTATTTCGCCTTTGCCTGCCCGGATGAATTCCGGGAGATGGCCGAATGCTATCCCGCCCAACTGCATTTTGAGCAGCCTTTCACCGGCTTTGAATTCGATGCCAGCTACCTGGATGCCCCGATTGTGCAAAACCAGGATACCTTGATGGACTTTGTGCGCTCGGCGCCTTATCACCTGGTAATCAGTGATGCCAGCCAGCAGAGCTTGAAGGCCAAGGTGCGGGCCATTCTGTCCAAGGATGTCAGCGGCAATCAGCCCAGCGCAGAGGCTGTGGCCTCGCGCCTGAACCTGTCGGTCACCACGCTGCGGCGCAAGTTGCAAGCCGAGCAGACCTCTTATCAGCGTTTGAAGGACGAATGCCGCATGGAGGCCGCATTTCACTACCTCAGCTGCCCAGAGCTGACCAATAGCTGCATTGCCGAGCGTCTGGGATTTGACGAAACCAGTGCCTTTTTCCGGGCCTTCAAGAAGTGGACAGGAGTAACCCCAGGCGAGTACCGCAAAGGCCTGGAAAAGCCCTGAAATTGCCTGCTGGCGCCTCTGATTCGGCCTACACTGTTAGCCCGCCCGCCTAAAAATGTCAGCCAATGTGGTTGATTTCGCTATTGAGAGCCGGCGCGTAATACCGGATTCTGTTGCCATACCCAATCGAATAACCAGAGGTTTATGACATGAGTGATTACAAAGCCCCGTTGCGTGATATTCAATATGTAATGTGGGAGCTGCTTGGCTACGAGCAGCACTACCAGTCATTGCCAGGCGGCGACGAGGCGAGCCCCGACGTCGTAAATGCGGTCATTGAAGAGGGCGCAAAGTTCTGCGAGAACGTATTGGCCCCCCTCAATGCCGTTGGCGACCAGGAAGGCTGCCAGTGGAACGATGGCGAGGTGAAAACCCCGACCGGTTTCAAAGAAGCTTACCATCAGTATGTAGAGGCCGGTTGGCCCTCCATGTGTCATCATCTGGAATACGGCGGCCAGGGCCTGCCTCAATCGCTGGGAACTATTTTGAGCGAGATGGTGGGCTCGGCGAACTGGTCCTGGGGTATGTATCCTGGCCTGTCGCACGGCGCCATGAACACCATTGAAGCGCACGGCACCGAGCAGCAGAAAGAGCACTACCTGACTAAGCTGGTCGAGGGCAGCTGGACCGGCACTATGTGCTTGACCGAGCCCCACTGCGGCACCGATTTGGGCATGCTGCGCACCAAGGCCGAGCCCAATGCCGATGGCTCTTACAGCATCACCGGCACCAAAATCTTTATCTCCGCCGGCGAACACGACATGGCCGAGAATATTGTACACATCGTACTGGCGCGCCTGCCCGATGCCCCAGCGGGTACCAAAGGAATTTCGCTGTTCATTGTTCCCAAGTTTAACCTCAACGAAGACGGCAGCGTCGGCGAGCGCAATGGCGTGAAATGCGGTTCGCTGGAACACAAGATGGGCATTCACGGCAATGCAACCTGTGTGATGAACTTCGACGGCGCCAAAGGCTTTTTGATTGGCCCGCCAAACAAAGGTTTGAACTGCATGTTCACCTTTATGAATACCGCGCGTGTAGGCACCGCCCTGCAGGGTCTGGCGCACGCTGAAGTGGGCTTCCAGAAGTCACTGGAATACGCCCGCGACCGTTTGCAGATGCGCTCCTTGTCTGGCCCTAAAAATCCGGACGGCCCAGCCGACCCAATCATTGTGCACCCAGATGTTCGCCGCATGTTGCTCACGCAGAAGGCCATTGCCGAAGGCAGCCGCATGCTGATTTACTACACGGCACAGCAGGTGGACATCGTCGACCGCGCGGAAGATGAAGCCACCCGCAAAGCGGCCGATGAGCTGCTGGGCTTTTTGACTCCTATTGCCAAAGCCTTTGTGACCGAGAGCGGTTTTGAAGCGTCTAATCTGGGCCTGCAATGCTTTGGCGGCCACGGCTATATTGCCGAGTGGGGCATGGAGCAAAACGTGCGCGATTGTCGCATCTCCATGTTGTATGAAGGCACCACCGGCATTCAGGCTCTGGATCTTTTGGGTCGCAAAGTGTTGATGACCAATGGCGAGTCGCTCAAGCGCTTTACTAAGATTGTGCACAAATTCTGCCAGGCCAATGAAGGTAATGAAGCGGTTGCTGCATTTGTGAAACCGCTGGCGGACATCAATAAAGAGTGGGGCGAGCTGACCATGCACGTGGGTATGCTGGCCATGGAAAATCCGGATGAAGTGGGTGCTGCTTCGGTGGACTTCCTGATGTACTCCGGCTACGCAACGCTGGCTTATTTCTGGGCATTGGCGGCGGCGGATGCACAGGCTAAGATAGCGGCCGGTGCCAGCGACAAGGCGTTCTACGAAGCAAAAATCATGACGGCGCAATTTTACTTCCAGCGTATGTTGCCGCGTACTCGCACTTTGGTTGAAACCATTAAGTCAGGTGCCAACAACCTGATGGCTCTGGACTCAGAACATTTCGCGTTCTAAGGCTGGGGCTTAAGCACCGGTGGCATTTACGTTTCAACAACTGCAACAGCGATTTGAAGCCAGCTTTAGGCCCGAACAGGCCGCTGGCCTCAATTCGCTGTTTCAGTATGTCATTCCCGATGGCAGTAACTTTTACATGCACATCCACGAGGGCCAATTGGACTTCTACACGGGCGACGCCCGCGCGCCGGCCGACTTGTGGATTACTATGGAGTGGCAGACGCTGGACGATATGTTTCAGGGGCGCGTCAGCGGTATGCAGGCATTTATGTTTGGCCACATTAAAGTTCGTGGTAGTTTGGCGCTTGCATCCCGATTAATTGATATCTTTGCACCTGTGTAATTTGCTGTGCCTTTACCAGCAAATGTGCAACCGCAATGAAACCAGTGCGCGAACTGTGCATTGACCGATACATCTCACGGCCGATAACGATAAAAGTGACGGTACAGGAGGATACGTGATAGATACCAACAGCACTGTAGTGGAAGTGTTAAACAAAGCCTGTGAAACCTTCGCTGCTAACCCTGCGTTTACGTGTTTGGGGCGCACCCTGACATTTGCAGAGCTCGATCACCTGAGTTTGCAATTTGCTTGTTACCTGCAGCAGAAAACAGACCTTAAGCCCGGCGATCGCATCGCCGTGCAGTTGCCAAATATCCTGCAGTACCCGGTTGTGGTTTTTGGTGCAATGCGCGCAGGCTTAACTGTCGTTAATACCAACCCCCTGTATACCCCGCGCGAATTAAAGCACCAGCTAAATGACTCGGGCGCCAAAGCCCTGGTGGTGTTGGCGAATATTGCCGGCAGTGCTGCCGAGGTGGTGGCCGATACCCAGGTTGCACAGGTGATTGTTACCGAAGTGGGCGATTTACACGCCCCCATCAAACGCCTGCTCATTAACAGCGTGTTGAAATACATCAAGCGCGAGGTGCCAGACGTTTCCTTTGCTCGTCAGGTTGATTTTAGAAGTACGCTTGCCGGCACCGATCTTAGCGCCTACGAGCCGTCGTCGCACCAGCCGCAAGATGTGGCGGTATTGCAGTACACCGGTGGAACCACAGGCGTCGCAAAAGGTGCGATGTTGACCCACGCCAATCTCGTGGCCAACATGCAGCAGGTGCGCGAAATGCTGGGCGAGGGTGTGTCAATTGGCAAGGAGCTGTTTGTGGCGCCCTTGCCGCTGTACCACATCTACGCCTTTACTTTGCATTGCATGACCCTGTTGGCAGCTGGCTGTCACTCCATTCTTATTCCCAATCCGCGCGACATTCCAGGTTTTGTGAAGTCGCTTAGAGGCCAAAAAATAACCGGCTTTGTTGGCTTGAACACCCTTTTCAATGCACTCTGCCGCGACGAGGGCTTTGCCCAGTTAGACTTTTCCGCACTGCGTACCACGGCCTCGGGTGGCATGGCTCTCACCAAAGAGGCGGCCAAGCGCTGGCAGGAGATCACCGGCTGCGTGGTGAGTGAAGGTTACGGTATGACCGAAACATCGCCGGTGGTAACCGTTAACCCGCCACACGCCATTCAGCAGGGTACTGTGGGGCTTCCGGTACCGGATACAGAGTTAAAAGTTGTGGATGACGAGGGCAATACGCTGCCTCAGGGCGAGGCAGGCGAACTTTGCGTGCGCGGTCCTCAGGTTATGAAAGGCTATTGGGCGCGCCCGGAAGAAACCGCCAAGGTGCTGGATGCCGAGGGCTGGTTAAAGACCGGTGACATGGCGGTGGTGCAAGACGATGGTTATGTGCGCATCGTAGACCGCAAGAAAGACATGATCATTGTGTCCGGCTTTAACGTCTACCCCAATGAAATCGAGGACGTGGTGTGCCTGCATCCGGCGGTGTTAGAGGCGGCGGCGGTGGGTTTGCCCGACCCGAAAAGCGGCGAGCAGGTTAAACTGTTTGTGGTGGCCGCAGACAGCAGCCTCACGGAGCAGGCGATTATCGACTACTGTCGTCAAAACCTTACCGGTTATAAAGTGCCGCGCAGTGTGGAATTCCGCACAGAGCTGCCCAAGTCGAATGTGGGTAAAATTTTGCGGCGCGAGCTAAAGCCTGCTGCTTGAGTCAATTACGCCAGCATTTGCTGGCGTTTTTGATTGCGCAGCTGAAAGGGCTCTTCGCGATTCATGCGCAGGCGCGAGCCGTAACTGCAATCTAAATGACCTTTTCGGTGTTTTTATGCCACTCTGCTATGATGCCGGCTAGAATGATTCTAACAGGGCGAAATGGCAGTTTATGAAAAGTGCGTTGGTTTTGTCGGGAGGCGGCGCTCGTGCGGCCTATCAGGTAGGGGTGCTACAAGCCCTGGCGGAGCTATTGCCTGCAGACGTCGCCAATCCTTTTCCCATCATTTGCGGCACCTCCGCCGGTGCCATTAACGCCTTGGCGTTGGCTAGTCATCCGGGCCCCTTTCGAGAATCTGTTGCCTCACTGGTGGGGATTTGGCAAAACCTGACAGTGGATCAGGTCTACAAAAACAGCTTGGGCGACCTGGTGAAAGGGGTGGGCAAAATCGGTCTGTCGCTGTTTAACGAGGGGGTGGGGCGCCATCAACCTCTGGCATTGCTGGATAACCAGCCCCTGCATCAGCTGATTCACGATAAGATTGCCTTTAAAAATATTGCACCCGCCATTGCGGCAGGCCATTTAGATGCGGTGTGCGTTACCGCCATGGGATACTCCTCGGGTGAATCGGTAAGCTTTTTCCAGGGGCATCCAGAATTGCGTGCTTGGCGCCGCTATCACCGCATTGGTACTCCCACACAGCTAGATGCGCGCCATTTGCTGGCGTCGTCGGCCATTCCCACTATCTTTCCCACGGTGCGAATCAATCGCGAGTACTTTGGCGACGGCGCCGTGCGCCAATTGGCCCCCATAAGCCCCGCGTTGCACCTCGGCGCCGATCGCGTTTTTGTGGTGGGGGTGAGTGGCAATCGCAACCCCCAGCACTGGGGCAAGCGCCGGCCGGTTCGACACTCGCCCTCAATCGCACAGATTCTTGGGCACCTGTTTAATGCTGCCTTTGTGGATAGTATGGAGTCGGATATCGAACACCTTGAGCGCGTCAATCGCCTGCTGAATATGATACCCGAGGATCAGCGCGCCGCGGCCGGATTGCCGCTGCGCACCGTGGACAGCTTGATTATTTCGCCGTCGCAGGAGCTGGACAAAATTGCCGGCCGCAAGGTGCGCTATTTACCCAAGGCGTTGCGCTGGTTTTTCAGTTCCACCGGCGCCACGGCCAAGGGCGGTGGCGCGACGGCGGCCAGCTACCTGTTGTTTGCCCCTGAGTTTTGTTCCGAGCTGATTGAGCTAGGCTATCAAGATACGATGTGGGAGGCGGATACGGTCCGCGCGTTTTTTAATTTAGTGTGAAATGATCGTGAGGGCCGCGGTTGCCCTATGGATGGATACCCAAAGAAGAGGCAATGATGGTTGCAGAAGTAAAATCACGCCGTGCCAAGGGGGAGCAGACCCGGCAGGCAATTCTGGAAGCAACGCTGCGGTTGATCGTGCGCAATGGCCACAATGCGGTAACCCACAGGGCTGTGGCTGCAGAGGCCAATGTTAATTTGTCGCTCACCACCTATTACTTCAAAGACTTGAAAGAGCTGATTTCCGAGGCCTTCGAACACTACAGGGCCCGGGTTGAGCGGGAAGTGGACACCACCTGGGAAAGGTTGCTGCAATTTCTGCAAACGGCGCCCATGACTTCCCTGGAGGAGCGGCGCCAGCTGCGCGACTATTTGGCAGATTTTGCCACGGGCTATGTGTCGGACGTCATCACCCATCGGCCCAGCGGCGTAGTACTAGAGATGACCTTCTTCTTTGATCTGCACCTAGAGCCCGATTTGCGTGCCTGTGCCATGCAGCTGCGCAAGCGTTTTGAAGATGGCTTTGTGGTGTTTTGCGAACAGCTGGGATCACCGCAGCCCAAGGTGGATGCGGCCCTATTGTTGAGTACCGTGCAGACTATTGAATATATGGGGCTGGCCACAGGCGAGGTTGACCGGGGGGTTATCTACGCGCAATTTGCGCGGGTGCTGGGTTGCATTATCGGTGTGCCTGCCGACGGCCTCTGAGCCCAGCCTGTGTAACAAATGCACACAGGTGATTGGTCGAGCATAAAAAAGCCCGCACTAGGCGGGCTTTATCATACAGGTGGAAGCCAGTAGGTCAGCTTATACGGCCACTTCGTCTATCTGAACTGCCGCAATGCGCTTGCCTTCATCCGCAGACTTCTGGAAGGACTCAATCTCATTGAAGTTGAGGTAGCGGTAAATTTCGCCGCTCATGGCGTCCAGCTTGCCCGCGTATTCCAGGTATTCGGCAGGTGTGGGCAGCTTGCCCAAAATTGCCGCCACGATGGAAAGTTCGGCGGAGCCCAAGTAAACGTTGGCGCCGGTGCCTAGGCGGTTCGGGAAGTTCCGCGTCGAGGTCGAGATGGCAGTAGACTTGGGCGCAATGCGCGCCTGGTTGCCCATACACAGTGAACAGCCGGGCATTTCGGTGCGGGCACCTACGCGGCCAAACACATTGTAGTAGCCTTCTTCCATCAGCTGGTGCTCGTCCATTTTGGTGGGCGGCGCAATCCACAGGCGGGTGGTCAGCTCGGCCTTGGTGGCATCCAGCAGTTTACCGGCGGCGCGGAAGTGACCGATGTTGGTCATGCACGAGCCGATAAACACCTCGTCGATCTTGTCGCCCTGAACTTCAGACAGCACTTTGGCGTCGTCGGGGTCATTGGGGCAGCAGACGATGGGCTCTTTGATGTCGTCCAAGTTAATGTCGATAACCGCCGCGTACTCGGCATCTTTGTCGGCTTCCATCAGCTCGGGGTTTTTGAGCCACTCTTCCATCTTGCGCGCGCGACGCTCCAGGGTGCGCACATCGCCGTAGCCCTGCTCGATCATCCAGCGCAGCATGGTGATGTTGGAGTTCAGGTACTCAATGATGGGCTCTTTGTCCAGTTTGATGGTACAGCCGGCAGCAGAGCGCTCCGCCGAGGCATCTGACAGTTCGAATGCCTGTTCAACCTTCAGGTTTGGCAAGCCTTCGATCTCAAGAATGCGGCCAGAGAAGATGTTCTTCTTGCCTTTTTTCTCAACGGTTAGCAGGCCCTGCTTAATACCGTATAGGGGAATGGCGTGCACCAGATCGCGCAGTGTAATACCGGGCTGCATTTTGCCGGAGAAGCGCACCAGTACAGACTCGGGCATATCCAGTGGCATCACGCCCGTAGCGGCGGCAAAGGCCACCAGGCCGGAGCCCGCAGGGAAAGAAATACCGATGGGGAAGCGGGTGTGTGAATCGCCGCCGGTACCCACTGTGTCGGGCAGCAGCATGCGGTTCAGCCAGCTGTGAATAATGCCATCGCCCGGGCGCAGTGACACGCCGCCGCGGGTCATGATGAAATCGGGCAGCGAGTGCTGGGTGTCGATATCAACGGGCTTGGGGTAGGCCGCCGTGTGGCAGAATGACTGCATGGTGAGATCGGCGGAAAAACCCAGGCACGCCAGGTCTTTCAGTTCGTCGCGGGTCATGGGACCAGTGGTGTCCTGGGAGCCCACGGTGGTCATCTTAGGCTCGCAGTAAGTACCGGGGCGCACGCCCTGGCCTTCCGGCAGACCACAGGCGCGACCCACCATTTTTTGCGCCAGAGTGAAACCTTTGTTGGATGCGCTGGGCACCTCGGGCTTGCGGAACAGGGTAGAGGGTTCCATACCCAGTGACGCGCGGGCCTTCTCGGTCAAGCCGCGGCCAATGATCAGGGGAATCCGGCCGCCGGCCTGCACTTCGTCCAGAATCACGTCGGACTTCAATTCAAACTCAGACAGCACTTTGCCATCTTCACTCAGAATCTTGCCTTCGTAGGGGCGCACGTCGATGACATCGCCCATGTTCATGTTGTCGACTGGCGCTTCAAATACCAGTGCACCGGCATCTTCCATGGTGTTGAAGAAGATGGGCGCGACGTTGTTGCCGATACACACGCCGCCGGCGCGCTTGTTGGGCACACCGGGAATGTCGTCGCCGAAGAACCACAGCACCGAGTTGGTGGCAGACTTGCGGCTAGAGCCGGTACCGACCACATCGCCCACGAAAGCTACGGGCAGGCCTTTGGATTTGATGTCATTGATTTGCTTGATAGGGCCGCGTACGCCGTCTTCATCGGGCGTCAAACCTTCGCGCGACATCTTGTACATGGCGTTGGCGTGCAGTGGGATATCGGGGCGCGACCAGGCATCGGGTGCGGGTGACAGGTCGTCGGTATTGGTTTCGCCGGTGACCTTGAACACGATCATTTTGGTGGATTCTGGCACCTTGGGGCGCTTGGTGAACCACTCGCCCTCGGCCCAGGACTGCATCACGCCTTTGGCGTGCGCGTTACCGGCCTTGGCCTTTTCTTCCACATCGTGGAAGGCATCGAACATCAGCAGGGTGTGCTTGAGCTGCTCGGCGGCGATGGCGGCCAGCTTGCTGTCGTCTAGCAGGGATACCAGGGTCTCGATGTTGTAGCCGCCCAGCATCATGCCCAGCAGTTTCACCGCTGATTCGGCATCGATCAGCGGCGAGCTTGCCTCGCCCTTGGCGATGGCAGATAAAAAGCCAGCTTTCACGTAGGCGGCCTCGTCAACACCTGGCGGTACGCGATTGGTGATCAGGTCGAGCAGCGTTTCCTCTTCGCCGGCCGGTGGGTTTTTTAACAGCTCAACCAGGGCCGCCACTTGTTCGGCGTCCAGTGGTTTGGGCGGTATACCTTCGGCTGCGCGCTCTGCAACGTGATTACGGTAGGCTTCAAGCACGATGAATATCCTCTAGTTCTGTGAGTGAAAGCACCTGGCAAATGGCTAGGGTGGCTTTCGTGGCCTCGCGGGCTGCCGGGGCAACCAACAAGGAATCGGGGCTGTGCGGTGGGCGATCTGACGTGCCGCCAACATAGCCGGGTTGCGAGCCTCGTGTTTTGGGCTCTTAGCGGGGCGGAAATTCTACCGGACTTGCCGGTCGATGTTAAGTGGACCCCAAGTAAATCAACTACTTACATAGCGAATATTCATAGCGTGAATGGTGCTTTAAGGTCCAAAAGCCGGCGCCCGCACAGGGCCTAAGCATAGCAGTGAGCGGGCGGATTGCCTGTGGATTTTGGCGGTCTATCTGGGGTAAGGTTGGCGCCCCGGATGGGCTCTGCTCGGGCTCGCCACGAGGCAGGCATTGGTGTGTGTCTTTCAGCTGGAAACTCTAATTTTTCATGTTTAAACCCGTAAAAACGCCGTGTATCGGCATTTGTTCCACCGGTATTGGCGACAGTGTTTGTCGCGGCTGCAAGCGTTTTGCACACGAGGTGATAGATTGGAATGCCTATTCTCACGAGCAGCGACACATTATCGAACAGCGCTTGTCTGGGTTTCTTGCTCAAGTGGTTGCGCGGTATGTGGAAATCGTGGACGAGTCGCTCTTGCGCGCGCAGCTCGAGCTGCAGCGTGTACGCTACCGCGATGATCGCCCTCCGTTGTGTTGGGTGTTCGATCTGTTTCGCGCCGGCGCCAGCCAAATCAAAGATCCGGCGCAATTTGGCTTGCGGTTGTTAACTGATGCGCCGCCCACACAAATTAAGGCTGATATGGACGCGGACTACTACGCCCTGTCGGTGGCCTATTACGACGCCTATATCGTCCCAGGCTTGGCGGTGTAGCGGCTGCTTTGGCGACCCGAGCGCTGGCATGACGCGGGCCGGCGGGGCTGTTAGAATGCGCGCCCGCCGCTCAGGCCTATCTCCGAACTCAGACCGAAAACAAATTTATGACTGCCATACCTGAAATACGCGAATTTCTGCGCTGCGAGACCCCCGCGGGCTGGATAGACGCCGCGCTGCAGTCGCCTGAAACTCTGCTGATAGACCACGCAAATTGCGAGCTGAAAGCGGCGCAAACCGCGCAGGGGTTGATGTGGAAGTACGGGATGAACAACAGCGAGAAGGGGCCCTACAACCTAGATGCACCGGTGGCGTTCGCACTGCTGAATAAAATGTCTAAGCTGGCGCGCGAAGAGTTGCGCCACTTTGAACAGGTGTTGGCGTTTATGAAAAAGCGCAACGTCACCTATCATCAATTGAGTGCCGCGCGCTACGCAGCTGAGCTGCGCGCCGCCGCTCGAACGCACGAGCCCGCAAAGCTGGTGGATACCCTGCTGATTGGCGCCATTATCGAGGCTCGCTCCTGCGAGCGGTTTGAAGCGCTGGCGCCACACCTGGACCCAGAGCTGCAAAAATTTTATTTGAGTTTGCTGAAGTCCGAAGCGCGTCATTACCAAGACTACCTGGGCTTGGCCGCTAGGTTGGAAACCCAGGCGCGTATCGAACAACAATTAAATGTGTTTTTAGGTTTGGAGCAGCAGTTAATCGAGTCGGCGGATACCGTATTTCGCTTTCATAGCGGTGTGCCAGCCAGCGCCAAAGCTGTTGTCTCGCCGAAGTAGGGCTGTCGGTGCATTAGTGGTGACGGTTGGGGGCGAGCTTGGGCGCAAAGGATCTTGCCGATTGTGAATTCGTGCGTTGATAGCGTCAGGCAGCACAAGTGATAGTGTTTAGGTCTCGCCAATGGTCTCTTCGCTTAGCGTCAATTCGCCGTCTTCCCAGGTCAAATACCAAAAGCTGCTGTGCCAGTCGCCCAGAACAATGCGTTCAACCGCTTGACCAGTGCGCAGCGTAATAGGGTGTCGCGCCGGTCTGTGGGTGTGGCCGTGAATTAGCAGACTGACGTCGTGCTCGGTCATCACTCGGTCCACTTCGGCGCGATTCACGTCCATGATGTCGTCGGCCTTCATGGCGGCCAGCGACTGGGTTTCCGCGCGGAGTTTGGCCGCCAGTTGGCGACGTACAGGCAGCGGTTGTGCCAATAGCGGGGCTTGCCAGGTTGGATTGCGCGCCTGAGCGCGAAAGGCTTGGTAGTCCACATCGTCGGTGCACAGGGTGTCGCCATGCATGAGCAACGCCCGCGAGTCGGCCAGTGCTATGACCGTCGGATCTGTTAAAAGCGTCGCACCCGTTTGCCGACAAAATGTCTCTCCCAGCAGAAAATCGCGATTGCCCTGCATGAGGTAAAGTGCGTGGCCGGCCTGGCTGTACTGGTGCAGGGCTGTGCGCACCTCGTCTGCCAGGGGGGCATCGTCATCATCGCCAATCCAGGCTTCAAATAAATCGCCCAGGATATAGAGTGCGGTGGCGCCCTGCGCCCGGTGGCTCAAGAAATGCAAAAACGCCCGGGTAACCGCCGGGCGCGTTGCATCCAGATGCAGATCTGAAATGAAAATATGACGCATCAGGCGTTCACAGTGGCCTTTTCGATGATCACCGGCTCGACGGGTACGTCCTGGTGGCCGCCGCTGTTGCCGGTTTTCACCGCTTTAATTTGCTTCACAACATCCATGCCTTCAACTACCTTGCCAAACACGCAATAGCCCCAACCCTGAGAGGTTTTGCTGCTGTGGTTCAAGAAGCTGTTGTCTTTAACATTGATGAAAAATTGAGCACTGGCTGAGTGAGGGTCCATGGTGCGGGCCATGGCCAGAGTGCCTTCGTCGTTGCTCAGGCCGTTATCGGCCTCGTTTTCAATGGGGTCGCGGGTTGGCTTTTGGGCCATGTCTGGGGTGAAACCGCCGCCTTGAATCATAAAGCCGTCGATTACACGGTGAAAAATAACACCGTCGTAGTGGCCTTCTTCGACGTATTGCTTGAAGTTTGCCGCAGTTTTTGGCGCTTTATCGAAATCCAGCTCAATAACGATGTTGCCGAAGTTGGTTTGCAGGGTAATCATGGCTTTTCCTCAAAATTCTGCCGATAAACAGGTGTTTGCCCGTTTGGGAGGCGGCTATAATACGCCCTTTGTCCGCGCCCGTGAACCGAGCGCCCCCGAATTCACCCTATGTTGAGCTCACATGTCAGACACTAAGCCCCAGAATTTCCTGCAGCAGATCATCACCCAGGACTTGGCCGATAAGAAGCACAGCCAAATAGTGACCCGCTTTCCACCGGAGCCCAATGGCTACCTCCACATTGGTCACGCCAAAGCCATTTGTTTAAATTTTGGCCTGGCAGAGACCTATGGCGGCCAGTGTAATTTGCGTTTTGACGACACTAATCCGGGCAAAGAAGACCAGGAGTACGTGGATGCCATCATCGAGGATGTGCGCTGGTTGGGTTACCAATGGGCTGGCGATATCAAATACGCCTCCAGTTATTTCGACACCTTGTACGAGTGGGCGCTGCACCTGATTCGCGCGGGCAAGGCCTATGTGTGCCACTTGACGCCGGACGAGGCGCGCGCGTATCGCGGCAACTTGAAAGAGCCGGGCAAAGACAGCCCCTATCGCAATCGCACGGTGGAAGAAAACCTGGCTGATTTTGAAAAAATGCGCGCCGGCGACTACGACGAAGGCGCCTGTGTGTTGCGCGCCAAAATAGACATGGCCGCGCCTAACATGAATATGCGCGACCCCATCATGTATCGCATCCGAAAGCTGGCGCACCACCAGACTGGCGACAAGTGGTGCATTTATCCCACCTACGATTTTGCCCACGGCCAGGAAGATGCCATCGAGGGGATTACGCATTCCATCTGTACCCTTGAATTTGCCGATCACCGGCCGCTGTATGACTGGTTTGTGGAAAACTTGCCAGTACCGGCCCGCCCAAGGCAGTACGAGTTTGCGCGGCTTGAGCTGAACTACACCGTCACATCCAAACGAAAATTAAAGCAGCTGGTGGACGAAGGCCACGTGGATGGCTGGAATGATCCGCGCATGCCCACCATTTCAGGTATGCGTCGCCGCGGTTATCCCGCCGCCTCTATTCGCAAGTTTTGCGACATGATCGGTGTGACCAAAGCGGCCAGTACAGTTGACATGGGTATGCTGGAGTTTGCGGTGCGCGACGAGCTGAATGAGTCGGCACCCCGTGCAATGTGTGTATTACAGCCGCTGAAAGTAGTTATCACCAATTTTGACGGTGAAGAAACCATGACTCAGCCGGTACACCCCAACAACCCGGATATGGGCGAGCGCCAACTGCCCTTTACACGCGAGATATATATTGAACGCGACGATTTTACTGAAGACACCTCGTTGTCGCGTAAGAAATTTAAGCGACTGGTGATTGGCGAGTGGGTTCGTTTACGCGGTGCCTACATTATTCAGGCTAATGAGGTGGTCAAAAATGCAGGCGGCGAAATCACCGAAGTGCACGCGAGCCTAGTGCCTGGCACGGTGGGAGCCAATGCGCCGGAAGGCGTGAACCCACGCGGTGTGATTCACTGGGTGTCCGCCAGTAAACATTTGGCTTGCGAAGTGCGCCTGTACGACCGCCTATTTAACGATGAAGCGCCCGACAGTGGCGACAAAAATTTCTTGGATGCACTGAATCCTGACTCGTTAAAAATTATCAGCGATGCAAAGGCAGAGATAGGCCTGCACCAGGCTGTAGCCGGACAGGCTTATCAGTTTGAACGCGAGGGCTATTTCTGTTTAGACAGCAAGCACTCGCAAGCAGATAAGCCCGTGTTTAATCGCACCATTGGCCTTAAAGACAACTGGGCCAATAACGTTTAATCACACCCATATATTTTTCGACATTTGGAATGACTATGTCACTGCAGGTATACAACTCTTACAGCCGTAAAAAAGAACCGTTTGAGCCGCAGAACCCCTCGGCCGTCAAAATGTATGTGTGCGGCCCGACCGTGTATAACCTGGTACATATTGGCAATGCGCGGCCAGTGGTGGTGTTCGATACGCTGTTTCGCCTACTGCAAAGCCTCTATCCATCGGTCACCTACGCGCGCAACATTACCGATGTGGACGATAAAATTATGAAGGTGGCGCAGGCAGAGGGTGTTGCCATTGATGTGGTTTCGCGTCGCTATGCAGCGGAATATCAAAAGGATATGGCCGCGCTCAATAACCTGGAGCCCAGCATCGTACCCTACGCAACTCAGCATATTGGCGACATGATTAGCATGACCGAAACGCTGATCGAAAAGGGCCATGCATACGCCGCCGAGGGTCACGTGCTGTTTGCCGTTCAATCCATGGATGACTATGGAAAACTATCAAACCGCTCACTGGAGGATATGCTTGCGGGTGCCCGGGTGGAAGTTGCGCCCTATAAAAAGTACGCCGGTGATTTTGTATTGTGGAAGCCCTCGTCAGACAGCGAGCCAGGTTGGGAGAGCCCCTGGGGTAGGGGGCGTCCTGGTTGGCATCTTGAATGTTCGGCCATGATCAAAAAGCACCTGGGTGAAACCATTGATATTCACGGTGGTGGTAAGGATCTTTTGTTTCCGCACCACGAAAATGAAATGGCCCAAAGTTGCTGTGCACACGACGGCCAGCCCTTTGTGAACTACTGGATGCACAACGGTTTCGTCAATATCGATGGCGAGAAAATGTCTAAATCACTGGGCAATTTTAGAACCGTACGCGAGTTGTTAGAAAAATTTGACGGCGAAGTGTTACGTCTCGCGCTATTGAGCGCCCATTACCGATCAGATATGGATTTTTCGGCGGAGTTACTGGCCCAGTCTAAAACCAATTTGGATGGGTTTTACACCGCACTGAGGGCCGTTGCCGATGTGACGCCCACAGCCGTCGATTTGTCCGAAAGCGCCTTTTACAAAGCGTTGCTTGATGATCTTAATACACCTTTGGCAATCAGTGAGCTGCACGCCATGGCCAAAGCGCTTAATAAGGCGCAGGGCGCTGACCGCTCGCGCATTAAATCTGAACTGCTAACAGCTGCAGGCATGCTGGGATTGCTACAGAAAAAGCCCGAGGATTGGTTAACCGCAGGTGTTGAAGGTGACATTTCGGCAGCGGATATCGAAGCGCTTATTGTCGAGCGAAACCAGGCGCGATCAGATAAAAACTGGGCCCGTTGCGATGAAATTCGGGATCGACTCAAAGCTCAGGGTGTCGTGCTTGAAGACAGTAAAGAGGGTACCCGCTGGCGCAGAGAGAGCTAAATACCTGCCTAGATAGCCGGTGGTGACTTTTCAACCTGCGCCACGATACCAACGATTAAACAAAGGGTTTTAGTATGTTTACACCCAGCTTTCGATTCCGACGCTTACGTCGCACGTCTGCACTGCGACAGATGGTACAAGAAACCCACTTGCGACCCGAGGATTTTATCCTGCCATTATTTGTCGAAGAGGATATTTCTGAGCCAGTGGCTGTGGCGTCTATGCCAGGTGTGATGCGTTACCCAGAGGCCGATTTGGCAGCCCAGGTACGCAGGGCCTGGCAGGCGGGTGTTAGGGCCGTATTGCTCTTTGGCGTTTCTTCACACAAGGACAGCTGCGGCACAGATTCTTGGCAGGACCAGGGGCTCATGGCCAGGATGATTCGCATCGCCAAAGATGCTGAGCCTAATATGTTGGTGATCAGCGACAACTGTTTTTGCGAGTATACTGATCACGGCCACTGCGGTGTGGTTGCCGGCGACGATGTCGATAACGATAAAACCTTGCGCAATTTGCAAAAGCAGGTTGTCGCGGCGGCTAAAGCTGGTGTCGATATGATTGCGCCTTCGGGCATGATGGATGGCATGATAGGCGCCATACGCGAGGCGCTGGATGAGGCTGGCTACACACACCTTCCCGTGATGTCTTACTCCACCAAATTCGCCTCGGCCTTCTATGGCCCATTCAGAGACGCCGTGGACAGCAGTTTTAAGGGGACCCGCGCCAGTTACCAAATGAATCCCGCTAATAGCCGCGAGGCGCTGGCCGAATCACTGATGGATGAAGCCGAGGGTGCAGACCTGTTAATGGTCAAGCCGGGCTTGGCCTACTTGGATGTACTGGCATCTATTCGACAGAATACCCAGTTACCGCTTGCCGTTTATCAAGTAAGCGGTGAGTATGCCATGATTAAAGCCGCTGCCAGCGCCGGGGTGATTGATGAGAAGGCGGTAGCGCTTGAATCCTTGTTGGCCTTTAAGCGCGCCGGTGCAGATTTAATTATTACCTATTATGCGCTGGACGCTATCCAGTGGATAAATCAAAACGCATCAGAGAAGTAGAGTTTGTAATGAATAAAATATTGGTTATTGGCTGCGCAGTTATGGTCACTTCTCTACTGGGCTGTACGCCCAAAGTCGGTAGCGATGCCTGGTGTGAGGATATGAAGACCAAAGATAAAGGTGACTGGACCGCCAACGACGCCAAGGATTTCGCCAAGCATTGTGTCTTTAAATAGCTGAGTGTCGTTTTTGCTAACTCAGTTGTGTTACACATAAATGTTTTTCGCCGAGCAACGCACACATTTTTTTCGACCGCTAGTGGGAAAGTACCGCGAGGTGGTGGTTGAATGTGTGCGGCTTCTTTACCAGCGCCTGTATACCGACTTAACTGGTTATGGTCAGGGGCGCAGCCGCGACTTTATCCTCGATGTCTTTATTGAAGCCATTGCGCGTGCGCCCCTGCTCGACCATGACGATGGCGGGGCAGAGGGCCGATTCAAGTCGGCGCGCGAATTAGCGGGCTTTATTCTTAATAATTTGATGGAGCATGGCTGGCTGGAGCGCCAGCTAGACGAGGCAACGCTGCAAAGTCACTATGGTTTTACTCGGCTTGGGCGTGCATTTACACAGCCGTTCGTGGAAAGTGGCGCCAAGGACTACCGCTCGCGCAATCGCAATACTCGCAATACACGCAATAGCCTGCAGGCCTTCTTAGATCAGAGTGAAGTTTACGATCTACTCGATGCGCTCGAATACTCCGAGCGAATCATCAGCGATTTTGCCGACACCATCGCCGAGCTCGAAGAGCGTCGATTGCAGCTGGTGCGCGAAGTGGAGTCCCGTCAGTTGGTGGAGCAGGCCGCCGACCAGTTTTTTGATTTTATTGATACTGTATTTAAACCCGACTTGGAAGTGCGCCTGTCTGCTGACAGCGTTGAGAAATACCGGGACCAAATAACTTTATTGATAAAACAGATACGACGACGTCGAAAATTCGGCGGTGACGGTGAATACGCCGAGCTACTGTGGCAAACGGTGATGGAGCGCCGGCTTCGCCAGCTATTACCCGCGCGGGTGGTGGCGGGGCAATCGCTGCTTGAAAACATTCTCAACAGTATTGAAGAGCGGCTGCGCAGCGCTTGCGAAATTATGCTGCCGGCGCTCCGACGAACACTTAATAACTTTACTGCGCGCGCCGACATGATCATTCGGCAGTTAAGCTATTTGCACACACAGTCAACCCATCCGGTACTTGAGGCCTGTCAGGCCTTGCGTCAGCAAGCACCAGAACAACAGGACAAAATTCTGGCCGATATGGGCCAGCACTGGGTAAATGCACGCGCGGGCTGGTTGGCCTCGGAACAATTTCAGTTGCGAACCCGTGCGGCTAACCGGGTTGTGAGGGCTCAGGTAGATGAAGCGCCAAACTTGGATCAGAGTGCACAAAAGGCGCAGTATCTAAGCCAAGTGCTCGACCAGGCCTTTCATGTCTCCAGTCAGCAAATGCGCGAATACGTCAGTGAGCAACTGGCCCAGAGCGGTCAAGTGAACAGTCGCTACCTTACCATTAACGACACGCGAGATCTGCTATCGCTCGCACATCTGGTGAGTTTGTCAGGTGTCACATTAGATTCTGCGGATACCATACAAATTGATCCCGAGTGTGTTGGTGTGGACGGCTTGCAACGTTACATGCCACTTGCCGACGTTGATCCCTATTTTTCCCAGCGAGAAGCCTTCGTGCTTAAACTCGTTAAAAAGACCGAGGTCTAAGCCGTTATGTCCGAATTTTTTGAGGCGCTTGATGTGCAGTTGCAGAAAGCGGGTGTGACCTTGGCTCAGTGGCAAAACCTGCTGCAGCGGCTATTGGATTACGGCGTCATCTGCCGCGATGAAAGCCAGGTAGAGGCAGAGTTATACGATTTGTTTCTACGGCTCGCGCCTCTGTTAGATGACTACTTTGCATTGGCAGGCTTGCGTTTCCATCACGACGCGCGATTCGAGTATGTGCGCCTTGTGCCACCTGGTTCCAGTGTGCCCGGCGTAGATGACGAATCGGAAGATCAACCCTTTGGTGGTGGTCTTCGTGCGCCATTACCTCCAGCTGTAGTGGCGGTGACCTTGGTGTTGGCGGTTGAATATGAAAAAAGCCTGCGCGAGGCGCGAGTGGATGAAAAGGGTTGTGCAAGTCTCGCCTTAGAGGCCCTGAATCTATCGCTGAAGAACCTGTTGGGTAGGAGTTTGCCAGATAATGCACAGGAGCGCCGCAGCTTGTTTCGTCAGCTGCGCCAACTTCGCATTATCCGTATGGCAGCCGATGCGGATTTGCAGCATGGCGATAGCTGGCTTGTCATTCGGCCAATGATTTTAACTTTGGTAAATCCCGACGTTTTGTCGCAGCTGCTGAGTGCGCCGTCGCCCGAAGGCGACTCACTGCTGGTGGAGTCAGACTGATGTTTTTACAAAAATTTATCTATGTCAATTGGGGTAATATTCCCAACGGCGAGTTTGAATTTGGTCCAACGAATTTGTTTTCTGGTGGTAATGGGTCGGGCAAAACCACAGCGGCCGATGCCATTCAAACGGTGATGACTGCGGCTCACGATGGCCTGTTTCACTTTAATCCTGGGCAGGATGAATCAACTCAGCGCGGGCGGGGTGGCAAGCAGGTGCGTACCCTGGCGTCCTATGTGTTGGGTTGCGACGATGGTGCTTTTGCAAGGCCCGACTCGGCCTTTGGCTATTTGGCTGGGGTGTTTGTACCTCACGTAGGTGAAGATGCAGAGCCCTTTACTGCCCTGTTGGCCATGAGCGCATTTGTGGAAAAAAGTGGCAAGAATAAAGTTGCCCGTTTAGACGACCTGCATTTTTATATCCTGCCTGATGTCAAATTAACACTTTCGGAGCTGGTGCGCGAAGATCAGGGGGGGCGTTACGTTGTGCCAACCGAAACGATTGCTGCGCACCTCAAAGCCCAGTACGGTGCCGGCAGTGTGGAAAAATACGAACGGAAAAAGGCCTATCTTTGCCGCCTGTATGGGGCGCTGCGAGGACGTGAAGATGCCGTATCTGAGCGCGAGGCCATGAATGCAGCCCGGGCGTTCTCACGCTTTATGGCCTACAAACCAATTCGCGCAATCGACGAGTTTGTCGCCACCGAAATTCTTGATCCAAAGGATATGGGCGACGCGGTACGCGACGTGTCGGCAATGTTAAAGCGTATTCACGCAATGGAGTCCGATGCTCGCGCACTGCAAGAGAACGCTCAAAGATTAAAGTCGGCGAGAGATAGCGCAGATACATTTATCGATCAATGGCTGGCCATGCAGAAGCTTCGCTATGCGGGCGCCAGACGGCAGTATAACGAAAGTCAGTCCGCTTATTTGGGGGAAAAACACCGGCAATCAGAGCTACAGGAAGGGCTAGACGCTAACGCCCGCGATGCCGAGCTGGCGCGCGATCGACTCGGGGTGCTGCAGCAGGAGCAGCGCGATCTTCAATTGCAGCAGTTACAGGTGCCTGCACTGCGCGATAAACTGGAAATTACCGGGCAAAAAGAGCGACTAGAAGATGCCATACTCAAAGGTACCGTGCCGCTGTTGGGCGATGTAAGCCAGATAAAACAAGCGCAAAGTAATGCGCAGACCTTGCTGACATTGGCCTCGGGGAGCGATGCATGGCCGCCGCTGACGCAGGCCCCCCACAAATCGCTGCTTGCCGACGTGGCTGCCAAAAAGGCGGGCGAGCCCGCAGAACTTCACGCTATTACCAATCAAGATTGGATAGACCTGAGCCCTCTGGAACAACACTTAGACGATGCCCTGGGGTTACAGCAGCTGCACAATCGCTGGGTTGATGCCTGGCAGGGTGATCAAGGGCTGCTGCAATCGCTGCACCGCGATTTAGAAAGGGAACAACAGCAGCAAGAAAAAATTACACGGCAGGTGCAGGCCAAGCAGGCAGAGCTCCAGCAACTGGAAAGTCAGCGAGTCAATTATCCGAGCTATGTGCGCGTGGCGCTCGATGCGATACGGCGCCAGCTACCCGAAGCAGATGCTCGCGTACTGTGCGATCACGTCGAGGTGATAGACCCCGTCTGGCAGGGGGCAGTTGAAGGCTATGTCGGCGGAGCACGCTTTGGTATTTTAGTGGAGCCTCACTATGAAGCGGAAGCCATTCGGTTGTTGCGCGAGCTGCCGGGGCGCGACAATCGCGCGCGGGTGATTCAGGGCAGTAAAGCGCGCGAGGATGCCCAACGTTTGCAGGAGGATGCTGACTCCATCATTGCGGTGATGGCCTTCAGTCACGACACCGCAAGACACTATATGCTGGCCAGCTACGGACAGGTTAAGCGAGTAGCGAGTGCACAGGCGCTAAAAGGCGTGCGCCGTGGAGTGACGCCCGATGCCGTTGGTGCAGCCAATTATGCGCTATTTCGCTGCGATCTTGACGACGGCGAGCTGGTATTTGGGCAAAAGGCGCGGGAGCGGGCACATGCTGCGAAGGCCGCCGAGTTGGAGGCGTTGTTGTTATCGCTCGCCGATAGCCGCAACCGGGTTGGCGCCCTGCAACAACTGTTGGCACTGGTAAAACCACTACGGCCGACCCAATATGCGGACTCATTACAGTCTTTATTACAGCAGCAACGAGAGC
>NZ_JBTUOC010000078.1:0-26635 GCF_058345725.1 Simiduia sp.
GGGGGCAGTGGCCGGCGCCGACTCCGCCAGGCGCTGCTCCAGCTGGTCCAGGCGGGCCTGTGCCCGTCGATAGCCATCGGCGGATTTACCGTCGGCGTGCACGATCAGAATCAATTTGCCGGCCAGGTTGTCGAATACCAACAATTCATCCGACACCATCAGCAAAATGTCGGGCGTGCCGATGACGTCGTCGGGCTGACTGGCTTTGAGTTTGGGCTCCACATAGCGCACGCAGTCGTAGCCAAAATAACCCACCAAGCCGCCGTTAAAGCGCGGCAGCCCGTCCAGTTCCGGCGCCTTAAAGCGGGTTTTGTAATCGTCCACAAAGGCCAGTGGGTCGGCGGACTGGTGGCTCTCGATGATTTTGCCGTCCAGTTCCACCTGAATGGTATCGCCGTGCACCCGCAGCAATTGGCGGGCCGGCAATCCGATAATGGAGTAGCGGCCCCACTTTTCGCCGCCCTGCACCGATTCTAGCAAATAGGAATAGGGGCCCTTGGCAAACTTCAGGTAGCTTGACAGGGGCGTATCCAAATCGGCTAACAGCTCGCGGGTTAGCGGGATACGGTTGTAGCCTTGCAGGCAGAGTTGATCAAATTGATCCGGAGTCATTGGCAATCCTTTTGTGTTGGCAGCGGTAGTGGTACAGCTGACAGTCGATAGCGTGCGGGCGTAGAGGCACCCACGTTTCAATTGGCTGAAATGTGTCTCAGCGACGCCATCGCAGGCTTTGCGCCCGACGGGAATGTTCCAACAACTTGTCCAATGGCACTGGGTGCTCCGGAGATTGTCTGGTGATTTTGGGGCGCTAGTGTACTGAAAAGCGCGCGCCTTGCCTACCGCCACCACGCTTAGGGAGGCTGGCAATACCAAAGTGCGGATCTTTGGTCGATAATTAGCGCTTTTATACTTGGCATGGATGACAGCGGTATGTCGCTTTCTAGCAAAATCGTGGTGGGCTTAGTCTTGGGGCTGGTGGCGGGCCTGTTTTTTGGCGAGCGTATGACCCAGTTGGACCTGGTGGGGGAGATTTTCCTGGGTTTGTTGCAGATGACCGTACTGCCGTACATTTTAGTGTCGCTGGTATCTGCGGTGGGGGCGCTTAGGCGCAATCAGGCCCAGGCCCTGGCGCGCTACGGAGCCCTGGTGATCGCCATGCTCTGGGGCGTGACCCTGGTGTTAATTGCGATTGCCAGCCTGTCGTTTCCCGAGTGGCAATCGGCGTCCTATTTCAGTCCCTCGATGCTAGAGCCGGCTCAGCATTTTGATTTTATCGCCAGTTTTTTACCGTCGAATATTTTTCACGCTCTGGGTGCGGGCACGATTCCCGCAGTGGTGGTGTTTGCCCTGTTGTTGGGGATGGCGCTGTTGCGCCTGAGTAGCAAGGACGAATTTCTGAAAGTGGTCAATTCACTGCAAGAGGCCATTGGCGAAATGGCATCGTTGGTGATGAAGACCGCGCCAATAGGCGTCTTCGCCATTGCCGGCAGTGCGGCGGGTACACTGGATATCGATGCGCTCAAGGGCTTGTACGTGTACCTGGTGACATTGACGCTGTTGAGTTTGGTGTTGACCTTTTGGGTGTTTCCCATGCTGGTTAAAACACTGACCAAGTTTCGCTACAGCGAGGTGATTGACGCGAGTAAAGAAGCGCTGATAACGGCTTTTGCCACCGGCAATCTATTCATCGTGTTGCCCATCATTGCCGAAAACACCCGCAAATTGTTTTTGCGCTCCTACGAAACCCAATCGCCCCAGTCAAACCTCGTTGAGGTGGTGGTGCCGGCCGCTTTTTCGCTGCCGGTGGCAGGCAAGCTAATGGCGCTGTTGTTTGTGTTATTTGCCGGCTGGTTCAGTGGCGAACCTATCGCGTTGGTGGACTATCCCGAACTGCTGCTGACCGGCGTGGTGAATTTATTTGGCTCGAGTATTGCGGCCGTGCCCTCGCTGTTGCAGGCCCATAAAATTCCGGCCGAAGTGTTTGAATTATTTTTGATCACCGAAAACATTATCTCGAATCGCCTGGGCGCGATGGTGTCGGTTATGTTTGTGGTGGTGCTGGCGATATTGGTGGCCGCGGGCGTCGATCGCAAATGGCGCTGGCACACCTTTGCCGTGGTGCGTTTTGCCGTGGTGGGCTTGGTGTTGGTGACGGCCATGTCCTATTCGCTGCGCTACCTGTACAAGGCTGTGGGCAGCGAGTACACCGCCTACGATGAATTTATCAAACGCGAGCTGTTGCTGCCGCCGGCGCCGTCCCGCAATTTAATGGAGGTTCCCCATCAGCGGCCACAGGAAACCATCAGCAATAGCTTAGAGCGTATTGCCAATCGCGGCCTATTGCGCGTGGGTTACTACCGCGACTGGTTGCCCTATGCCTTTCACAACCAGCAGGGACAATTGGTGGGGCTCGACATTGAACTCTGGCACCAACTGGCCCGGGATTTGGGGGTGCGAGTGGAGTTTGTGCGAGTCTATCGGCGCGATGTGAAACGACTACTGGATGCGCACTACTTGGACATGGCCGCCGGCGTGGCAATGACGGCTTCTGCCATTGCCGATTACACCCTGGCGCCGCCGCACTTTAATGAAAACTTGGCACTGTTGGTGCGCAAAGACAAGCGCGCGCAGTTGCGCGAATGGCAGGCTATTGGCAGCAGTCAGCGACTGCATCTGGGCGTGCCCAATGCCTATTATCTGACGGGCTCACTGCGCACCGCACTGCCAAATTGGCGGGTAGAGGAGATTGCCTCGCCGCGCACCTTTGTCCGGGGCGAAAAGCCCGAGCTAGACGCCATTATTTTTGGTGCGGCCGGCGCCTCTGCCTGGACACTGCTGTACCCGGAGTACGGCGTCGTGGTGCCTCAACCGGCCCTGCCGCCGGTACCTATGGCCATGCCCGTGGCCAGCAACGACCTGGCGTTCGTGTTGTTCATGCGCCAGTGGTTAGATATTCGCCGCAACGATGGCACCATCGAAAAACTTACCGATTACTGGATTCGCGGCCAGCGTCCCGAGGGCCATCAGCGGCGCTGGAATGTGTGGGACAACTGGATTATGGCCGAGCTCACGCCGCCCATCGACGAGTAGTGGCGGTCTCGATAGCCCGAGGCCCTGGTGGGTTCGCGCAAGGACGCTGGGCAAAATATCCAGCGCTCGGCGCAATGAGAGGCATTGCGGGTTGCCGGTCGCGCGCTCAATCAGCCAGCAGCGCGCGAAGGTCGTCCACAAGTCTATCGGGCTTGAGCGTTGCCACCGGTGCGCCGTTGTCGTAGCCGTAACTGACGGCAACCACCGCCACCTGCGCGGCGCGCGCCGCGCCTATGTCGGCGGCCGAGTCGCCCACCATCAGGGCCTGGGCCGGCGCGACGCCGGCATCTTGCAGCGCCGCTAGCAGCATGTCGGGGGCGGGCTTTTTCTGAGCCACGCACTCGCCGCCATAGACCGTCTCAAAGAACTGCGCGATGCCCAGGTGTTCGATGATGGGGCGGGCGAATTGCACGGGTTTATTGGTCGTTAACACCAGGGGTACGGCGGCGGATTGCAGCTGCTGTAAGAACGGCCGCACGCCTGGGTAGAGCCGGGTTTCGCGCGTGCAGCACAGGGTGTAAGCCGCCCGCCAAAGAGTCATTGCTTGAGCTTGTAGACCGTTATCGAGGCCTGCGTGCGCCAGGGCTCTGGCAACCAGGGTAGCGGCGCCATTGCCCACCCAGCCGCGCACCCGCGCTTCACCGGCCTCCGGCTGACCCAGAGCGCGCAGCATGGTGTCGGTGGCGATGGCGATGTCGGGTGCGGAATCGACGAGCGTACCGTCGAGATCAAACATGACAAGGGCCGGTAGCTGGCCGTTAAAAAGCTGTTGCAGTGGGGTCATGGTCCGCCTTAGTGCCGGCCCGAGGGCCGGTGGAGTTCTGAAACCTATTGCGGTGCAAACGGTTGACTGAAATTATCGCTCGGCTAACGCCTTGCGCATGGCGTCGATGGCCGACTGGTAGGAGTCGGCGCCGAAGATCGCCGAGCCGGCCACAAAGGTATCGGCGCCGGCGCGGGCAATATCGGCAATGTTAGCGGGCGTCACGCCGCCGTCGATTTCCAGGCGGATGTCAAACTCGCTGTGGTCGATCAAACTGCGCGCCTCGCGCAGCTTATCCAGAGTTTGCGGAATAAATTTCTGTCCGCCAAAGCCTGGGTTTACAGACATGAGCAACAACATATCGAGCTTGTGCAGCACCGGTTTAACAATGTCCACCGGCGTCGCCGGGTTCAATACCAGGCCCGGTTTACAGCCCTTGTCGATAATCAACTGCAGCGAGCGGTCGACGTGGCGCGAGGCCTCTGGATGGAAGGTAATGTAGGTGGCGCCGGCATCGGCAAATTGCACGATAAGATCGTCCACCGGCTCCACCATCAGGTGCACATCGATGGGTGCGGTAATGCCGTAGTTGCGCAGCGCTTTACACACCATGGGACCAAAGGTCAGGTTGGGCACATAGTGGTTGTCCATCACGTCAAAGTGCACCACGTCGGCCCCCGCTGCTAATACCTGGGCCACATCGTCACCCAGGCGGGCGAGATCGGCAGATAAAATCGAGGGGGCAATCAAAAACTGGCTCATGGAATTACTCGGCAATCGGTTGAGGTCGTGGGCCTGTGGCCGCGGTTGCCGGCCATTGTACGCAACCGCCGGCCGCGACCCAAGTGCCGCGCCACGCAGCAATCCAATTCAAGGGTGCCGGCCCAGAGCGGCTAAACTCTGCTTTGTGAATCGTAAAATCAAGGGGAGAACGTCCACAGTGATTAAAGGCGCAAGCTGGGTTCTAGCGGGCTGGGTGATAGTTCTGAGTGGTGTTTCCTGCGTGCAGGCGCAGCCGTCTGATGCACCGGCTGCCACCGCCGAAGCGCCCGAATCGACGACGGTACCGGCGGTTGAAACACCCCGCTATGCCAGCCGCGAAGCGCGGGAAATGGCGCTCTTGGCCCAAGCGGTACCTTCCGATCAGGTGGTGTGGTTCGATATAGGCGACCAGCGGGTGCTGGGCCTGTACCAGGCCGCCATCAGCGCCAGTCCCTCGGGCGCAGTGCTGCTGGTGCAGGATCAGGATCGCAATCCCACCTGGCCCGAGCGCATACAGGCATTGCGCCTGGCCTTGCCCGAGCACGGCTGGACCACCCTGGTGGTGACACTGCCGCCGGCCGATCGGCAGTCGCCACCTGCCAGAGAGGCGTTGACGACAACGACCGCTGGGGCCCCCAGTGATCCCGTAGCGCCCGCTGGCGGAGCCATGGAAGAAGCTGCTGAAGGCGCCGCCGAAGCGCGCCCAGAGACCGAGGAAGTCTTTAACGACGCCACCGGTGAAGTGGCCTCGGTGGCGGAAATGGATCAGCTGCCAGCGCTCGAGCCGACGCTCGCCGCGTCTAAAGTGCCGGCCGCCACACAGGTGGACCAGCGGTTGGCCCAGGCTGTGGGTTACTTGCACGGCAAGGGTCAGTTCAACCTGGCGCTGTTGGCCGAGGGCGGCGGCGCGGTGCGCGCGGCGCGGTTGCTGGCCGCCATGGACGGCGAGGGATTTCGGGCGCTGGTGCTGATTGATGCGCACCACTCGCTTGGAGCAGAGACAGGCGACGTGGTAGCCATGGTGACTTCGGGCGATCGACCGGTGCTGGACATTCAAGTGGTGGACGACGTGGCGTTATTGGCCGCCGCACAGGCGCGTCAAGAGGCCGCGCGTCGGGCCGGCACGGCGGTATATCAGCCGGTGCAGTTGCCCGCCTATGAACCGGGCTTGGCACGCCTGGCCAAACGGGTGCGCGGCTTTCTGGAAAAGCACGCCAAGGGCGTGAAGGTGGATAATGCGCAGGTGTTGCAAGACCCACCCTAGGGTGGGCTTGCAGCGGCGGCGGGCGCCGGTTAGCTACGGCTGTTGCAGCGCGTTGGCTTCGGGGGGCAGGTCGGTGCTGGTCGGCGCAGAAAGCGCTGCGTCAGCGTTTGGTGCTGTAGTATCGACGGCATCTTTTGCGGCTTTGGCGTCGGCAACGACAGCATCGGCTTCAGCCACGACGGGCACGGACTCGGTTTTGGCGGCCAGCTCGTTTTCCCATTCCACATCGGGCAGTTCATGCAGGGCCATTTTGGCAAGGCTGCTGTCGACCGATTGCAGCGCTTTGCGGTTTGACCAAACCACTTTGCCTTCGGTGGTTTCAATCAGCGCCACGTCGATGCTGGCGCCTTCTGTGGCTTGTACCGGCACAACGGCACCGGCGGTGAGTACGCCAATCAGAATGCTGGTGCCCACGTCCTTGGCGATCATGCCGGCGGATTTTTTAGCGCCGTTGTAGCGCATGAGCAAAATGGATTCCGCACCGGTTTTCTCGGCAATGGCGTTTACCACAGGCCCCAGCGTTGTTTGAAAACTGCTCTTTTTATCTTCGCTCACCAAGCCGGTGGCGTAGAGCTCGGCTTTGGCAGAGTTCCAAGCTTCGGTGCACTGGGTGACGTTATAGGCAAACTCTTCGTCTTCGGCCATCGCGAGGGCAATATCGAAATCAATCACGGTCAAACCTTCTTCGGTGAGGCGTTGGCGCGCGAGCTCGGTGATTTCTGCGCTGATCCGCTCCTGGTCATCGGTGAGTTTTTCGTTGTCGCCGTCGAAGGCAATCAGCTCAATTTCTACTTCGGGCGGCACGATGACCACCGAGCTGATATCGCGTGCCAGTTCGGCGTAGCTTTCGTGTTGGCGCACAGAGGTGTGTTGTGCGCAGGCAACGGTAAACAGGCACAGAATGGCCAGAATTCCCAATTTTTTCATGTTGGCTTCCTTAGGTGGTTTATAGTTTTTTGACGATACTTTCTATGTAGCGTCGGTCTTTTATATCGCTGTGTTGCAGGTAGGCTTGCAGGTGTGTTTTGGCTTTGTTGGGCTCGTCGGTATCGATGGCAAGCAGGCCCAAGCCGCGTAAAGCCAGGGCGTTATTCAACTCGATATCGAGTGCTTTCTGATAGTGGGCCTCAGCACTGGCAATAAATTTGGTTGTCTGTGTGGCCACTTGCTCTTTGGCGTCTTTGAGCTCGATGTCGTACAACCAAGCCTGTTCCTGGGCGCTGGCCAAGGGGTTTTTTGCGCGCAGCCGGAAACTGTCGCCCAGGTAGGCGTGCAGCAGTGCGCTGTCACCCTGTCTAGCAATGGCGGCTTCACAGGTTTCTTGGGCCAGTTGATATTGACGCAGGCGCAGCCGCATCTTTACGGTGTTTTCGGTGAGTTGAAAGCGAAAACGCTCAAAGGTTGCGTCCCGGCTAGGGTCTGCTATTGGGCTGTTCTCTGGCGCAGCTGGCAGGGTTGCAATGTAATCCAGGGCGGCCTGTTTGCGCTTGCGCGCATCGGGGTGACTGGCCCAAATGGAGGCTTGAGTTTTTTCGTGCTTGACTTCGTTTAACTGTTCGAAGGTGCGCACCACCGAATCAAGGTCGTAGTGGGTGTTGTTTAAAAACGTCAACGCCTTGTGATCTGCCTCGGTTTCCAGCTCGCGGCTGTAACTGGCGATATTACTCACGGCCGCCAGATAGGACAGCCCGGTACCGGCCAGTAAAAAATCCGTTAAATGGGCGGTGACTATATCGTTGCGTCGGCTAATTTTCGATTTAAAGCTGTGGCGTTCGATGACGTGGGCCGCTTCGTGAGCCATTACAAACGCCAGTTGCGATTCTGTTTCCAGGCGATTGAGCAAGCCGATGTTCAAGTACATGTTGCCGTTGGGTAGGGCAAAGGCATTGATCGAGGGGTCGCGCACCACAAAATAGCGCAACTCAAAGGACTGCTTAACGCGCTCGGGTTGAATACGCTGTGCTAAGTCGTTGATATAGCGGCTGAGCTCGGATTCTCGGTAGATCAGCCCTTTGCGCACCATGTCATTATGCAAGCGCTCGGCTTCGTCAAACAACTCGCGCTCTTCCGGGTCGGCAAAGTAGTTGCTATCGGGGGCGGTGATCGGTTTGATGTTTTTGGTAGAGCTGGTAGCGCAGGCGGTCAACAGCAGGATAGGACACAGCAACAGGCCGAGTTTCTGTAGGCAATCCCTTCGCATGGTTCGTCCTTGGATGTAATTATGATAATTTAGGCGCCAGATTTTTCAGACTTTTTACCTAACTGTCAAGGCCTTGCAGGGCGGCAAGCCGCGCCGGTGTGCCCACATCGGTCCACTGGCCCGCAAAGAGTTGGCCGCCTACCCTGTCCCGCTCAAGCCAGAAATTCAGGGCGTCGCGCAGGGGGAAGCGCCGTTGGCGACCGGGGAACGCCTCGATCATTGACGGTTTGGCACAGCCCAGGCCCGTGTAGGTAAAGCGCGGCGACAGGTCGCGACTCAAGCGCCCTTGATCGAGGCCAAAATCGCCTTCCGGGTGATGCTCGGGGTTGTGGGTCAGGATCAGCTCTGCCTGCATGGCGCTCTTGGTCAGTCGGCCCGTGGCTTCGGCCAATAGCCGATAATCCAGGTTGCTGTACACATCGGCCGAGACCATGGCAAAGGGCTGGGCGTCAAACCAGGCCAGGCAGTGGTTGAGCGCACCACCCGTCTCCAGCGGCTCTGGCCCCTCTTCGGAATAGCTAAGGGTCAGCCCATAGCGTTCGCCTGTGCCGCAATGGGCGCGGATCAGGTGGCCCAGGTAGGCGAGGTTGATCATAACCTGGGTAAAGCCCGCTTGCGCGAGTTTCGATAAATGGTGGTCTATGAGTGCAATGCCTTGCACCTGCAGCAGCGGCTTGGGGGTGCGATCGGTGAGCGGGCGCATGCGCTCGCCCTTGCCGGCGGCGAAGACAATGGCCTTCACGGCTTACCGGCTTGGCGGTAGTCGGTGTACCAGGCCTGCTGTTTGGCCAGCGGCAGCAGGCGATCGCGAAACCAGTCGGCAAAGGGCAACAGCTCCGGGTAGGCCTCGGCCACTTCGAGGGTGTAGCGAATGGTCAGCGGCAGGTTTTGCAGGTAGCCGTCCTTGCCGTCGCGCAGGTGCAGGCGGGCAAAAATGCCCAGTACTTTTAGATGGCGCTGTAGGCCCATCCAGTCAAACCAGCGCAGGAAAGTTTCCTGGGTGACCGGGCGCATCAGCCCCACTTCCACCGCCATGTTGCCGTAGGCGAGGGCCCAGCGCTCCACCTGGTCCACGGGCCAGCGGATATAGCAATCGCGCAACAGCGACACTAGGTCGTAGGTGATAGGGCCCACCACGCTGTCCTGAAAGTCCACAATGCCGGGTGCCAACCCGTCTCGGATAATCAGGTTGCGCGAGTGAAAGTCCCTGTGTACCAGCACTTGCGGTTGGTCGGCCGCTTGTTGCTCCAGGCGTTGGAATACGTCGTGCAGCAGCCTTTGGTCTTCGGCAGTCAGTGTGTAGCCCAGGAGTTTGGGTGCAAACCAATCTTCAAACAGGGTCAACTCCTGGCGCAACAGCGGTTGGTCGTAGTCCGGCAGCTCCAGGCCCTTGGTGGGAATTTGCTGCAACCTGAGCAGATCGGTGATGACTTCGCCGTACAGGCAGTGGGCCGTGTCGGCATTTAGCCGGCTCAACAGTTGGTCGTCGCCCAGGTCTTCGATGAGCAGGTAACCCTGTTCGAAGTCCGCCGCATAGACTTCGGGAGCGTGCAGGCCCTGCTGGCGCAGCAGCTTGGCAAGGTACACAAAGACTTCATTTTTTTCGGTGGTGGGCGGTGCTTCAACCGCCAACAGCGTTGGCTGGGTATTGAGGCGGAAGTAGTGTCTGAAGCCGGCGTCGCCTGGCACCTGGGCCAATTGCAGCGGCGCAGCGGGTAGCCAGCCTTTGTCAGCCAGCGTGGCGTGAGCCCATTGTTGTAATTCTTTGGCGGCGGTCAAAGGCTATCCCCAAGGTGAAAAAGGCCACATGATTCCAGATTCGGGCCGGCGGATAAAGCCCTTATTGCGTCGCCTCCTGTGTGTTGCAGAGGGTTTTCTTTCCAATTGGTCCCGGCTTTGCAGTAGAATCCGTCGCTTGGTTCGCCGCCTTCCGGGGCTGGCACAAGCAGTCGATTTAACAAAGGCATTACCTTGACGCTCCCATTTACACCTCATCCCGTGAGTGCCGCCATTGCGGCCGCGCTGCTGTGGCCTGCGGCGGTTTGGGCGCAGTCTGCGCCCTACGAAAGCGGCGCCGACGGCGACATGTTTGCCAGCGCCGAGCTGGCCCACGAACGCGGCCGCGCGACGCTGGATTGGGTGCCCAGAGCCCAGCTCACCCCGGCACAGCTAAAGCGCTGCAGGCCCGGTTGTCCGGGCGCCTATGTGGCGCCTGAGCGCACCGATGCCGATCGCCTGCTCAAGCCCGATGAAGCGCCGGTACGGGCCAGTGCCGACAACAGTCGGTGGCTGCGCGAAACCCAGGCTGAATTGTCGGGCAATGTACGCGTGGTGCAGGGTTATCGCACGCTGAGTGCCGATCGGGCGGTGTACGATCAGGCCCAGCAAACCGCCGATATCGAAGGTCACGTAGTGGTGCGCGAACCGGGCGTGGTGCTGTTTGCCGATCGCCTGGCGCTGGATGAAAGCCAAGGGCAGGCTTCGCTCACCAATACCGCGTTCGTCATGCATGAAGCCCACCTGCGCGGCCAGGCGCAAACCCTGTCGCAGCACCGCGGTGCGCAACCGGGCGAAGATGTTTACCGCCTGGTGGATGGCAGTTTCACCATGTGTGCGCCGGGCGATAACACCTGGCTGATTCGCGGCGAGCAGATCGATATCGATACCGAGAGCGGACAGGGTGAAGCCCGCAATATGCGTCTGGAACTGGGCGATGTGCCGGTTTTTTACGCCCCTTATTTTCGCTTTCCTGCCACCGATCAGCGCATGACCGGGTTGTTGTTCCCCACCGTGGCCATGGATAACCGCAACGGCTTCGAATACGCCCAGCCCGTCTATCTGAATTTGGCACCAAACTACGATCTGACGTTGACCCCGCGCTACATGCAGCACCGAGGCCTGGGGTTAGAGGGCCAGGCGCGCCACTTGTCCTCGCTGTTTAGCACTGAGCTGGGCGGAGCCTATTTGTCGGACGATAAAGGGGGCAACAACGAATCCCTGCAAAAGCGCGCCGACGCCGGCGAAATCAGTCAGGACGAGGTTACGCCCTACAAGGGTAAAGACCGCTGGCTGGTGGACTTACAGCAGGTGGGTGGCCGCGGGCAGGCCTGGCACAGCTCAATCGACTATACCGAAGTGAGCGACGTGGATTACCTGCGGGATTTGGATGTGGGCTCGCTGGAAACCAGCGCGCGCACGCACCTGCGTCAAAGCGGCCAGCTGGGCTACCGATTGCCCAACTGGACGTTGGGCATTAAGGCCGAGGCCTACCAAAGCGTGAGTACCTTTGGCACCGAACCCTACCGCCAGCTACCCAGGCTCGATGCCAACGGCGAATACACCTGGGGCGAGGTGAGCTTGCAGCTGAACAATCAGTACACCCAGTTTGGCCACAGCGAGACCTATTGGGATGCCGATGACGCCGCGCCAGATGATCCGCGCATCTTGGGCGATCGCCTGCGACTGGACTACCGCTTGGGCTGGCGAGCCGAATCACTGTGGGGCTTCTTCCGCCCTGCGCTGCTGCTCAAACACCTGCAGTACACGCTCGACGAAGATACATTAAAGGCGGGCGCCAATGCCGCGCCCGCCATCACCGGCGCCCAGGCCAGCCTTGACGCAGGCCTGTTTTTCGAGCGCGAGGGCAGCCTGTTTGAACACGCTTACCTGCAGACGTTTGAACCGCGCCTGTTTTACTTTAAAAGCCCAGAGCAGGATCACAGCGATTTGTACGGCATCAGCCCAAAAAATCGCTCGGTGCAGTTTGACACCTCGGAAATTACCTTCAGCTACGACCAGCTCTTTCGCGAATCGCGCTTTAACGGCGGCGACCGCATCGACGATGCCGACCAGCTGTCAGTGGGGTTAAGCACCCGCTTTTTCGAAACAGCCTCAGGCGTTGAACGCCTGAAACTCAGCATAGGCCAGATATTTTATGCCGGCGATCGCCGCGTGACCTTGAGCGGCGCGCCGGCAACCTCGCCCCGCTCGGAAGTGGCCGGACAAATTGGCGCGCTCATCGGCGATCACTGGCGCTACGCACTGGACGTCGCCTATTCGCAGGAAAACTACAAGCCCACCCAGGGCAGTACCAGCCTGCGCTACCTCAGCCCTCAAGGGCAGATTTTTAATATTGGCTACCGCTATCGGCGGGGCGGCGAGGCAATAGACGCAGAAACGGGTGAACTTTATGACACCAGTATCAATCAAACAGATATTGGTGTGGTGTGGCCCGTGGCGGAAGATTGGAATCTGGTGGCGCGCAGTTTCTACGATTTGGCGTTAAACCGCGAAATCGACTCCTTCGCCGGAGTGGAGTACAACAACTGCTGCTACCGCATGCGCATTATCGGGCGCCGCTGGACTGACAGCCGCGACCTGGGCGCCGTGGGCCCCTCTAATTTGGATCTCGATCGTGGTATCTTCTTCGAGTTCCAACTCAAGGGCTTAGGTAGCCTGGGGCGTCGCTTAGACCAAATGCTGACAGAGGGCATTATTGGCTTTGACCAGCGCCCACAATACGAACCTTAACGGTATGAGAATGAAGTATTTTAATAAAAAATGTGTGATGGCTTTGTTGGCCCTGACGGTATTCGCGCCCGCGCTGCAGGCCGAGGTGCAATCCTTAGACCGCGTGGTCGCGGTGGTAGATGAAGGCGTGGTGATGGAGAGCGAGCTGAATGCCAAGCTGCGCGCCATTGCCGCCAAGTTGCAGGCCTCCAACACGGAGCTGCCGCCCGAAGATATATTGCGATCGCAGGTTTTGGATCACCTGGTGAACGAGCAAATTCAACTGCAAATGGCCCGGCGCGCCGGTGCGAAAGTGCCCGCGGCAGAACTGGAGCAAATGATCGAGCGCATACGCGTATCCAATAAAATGACGCCCGAGCAATTTGCCCAGAGCTTGGCCAGTGAAGGCATGAGCCTGGCGGAGCTGCGCGAGGATTTGCGGCGCGAAATGCTAGTGCGGCAGGTACAGCAAGGCAGTGTGAATCGCCGCATTCAGGTAACGGAATCTGAAATTCAAAATTTCTTGAATTCCACCGAGGGCAAGTTTTGGACCTCGCCCGATTACCAGTTGGGGCATATTTTAATCGCCGTGCCGTCGGGCAGCACCGATCAGGAAATTGCACAGCTGGAGGAGAAGGCCCAGGCAATTCGCGCCGAAGCATTGGCGGGCGCCGATTTCCGGCGTTTAGCGGTGGCGAACTCGGCCGGTCAAAATGCGCTCGAGGGCGGCGATCTGGGATGGCGTAAACTGGCCCAGCTACCCACTCTGTTTGCCGATAAAGTGGTGGGTTTATCTGTGGGCGACGTCACCGAACCCTTTCGCAGCGGCGCGGGCTTTCACATGATCAAGCTGTTTGATCAACGCGGTGGTGGCGAGGTGCTGATCGAGCAAACCAAAGCTCGTCACATATTGATTAAAACCAGCGAAATCATCAACGACACCGAGGCCTTTGATCGCCTGGTGGCGCTGCGCGATCAAATTCTCAACGGTGCGGACTTCGCCGAGCTGGCCAAGGAAAACTCCGAAGACCTGGGTTCAGCGCTGCAGGGCGGTGACTTGGGCTGGGCCAATCCGGGCCAGTTTGTGCCGGAGTTTGAGGAAACCATGGGACAGATGGCGCCCGGTGAAATCAGCCAGCCGTTTCGGAGTCAGTTTGGTTGGCACATTTTGCAAGTGCTAGAGCGCCGCAAGCAGGATATGAGCGATACCATGATCAAAAATCAGGCCGCCAATCTGCTGCGCAGCCGACGCTTTGAAGAGGAACTGCAGGTTTGGCTGCAGGAAATTCGCGACGAAGCTTATGTGGAATTGAAACTCTAAGGTGCAACCGACTTTTGTCATCACGCCCGGCGAACCCGCCGGTATCGGCCCCGACATTTTGTTGCAAGCCGCGCAGCAGTCCAGGAGCGCCCACTGGGTGGTGGTAGCCGATCCAGATCTGTTGCGCGCGCGCGCCCAGTCGCTGGACTTGACCATTGAGCTAACACCCTTTGCGGGGCCCGGCCCGCAAGGACCGGGCGAACTGTCTTTAGTGCCGGTGCCCTTGCGCGCGCCGGTGGTGGCGGGGCAATTGAATTCCGGCAATGGCGGCTACGTGCTGGAGACGCTCGATACCGCTGTGGATCTGTGCGTCGCCGGTAAGGTGCAAGGTCTGGTGACAGGTCCTGTGCAGAAGAGCGTGATCAACGATGCCGGTTTTGCGTTTACCGGCCACACAGAATATCTTGCGCAAAAGGCGGGTGTCGAAGTGGTGATGATGCTCGCCACCGAAGGCCTGCGCGTGGCCTTGGCCACAACCCATCTACCCTTGCGGCAAGTACCGGATGCAATTACCCAACCGCTTTTGCGCAGGGTGTTGACGACGCTGCGCAGCGATTTACAGCGGCAATTTGGCATTGCCGAGCCTCGCATTTTGGTGTGTGGTTTAAATCCTCACGCCGGTGAAGGCGGGCATTTGGGACGCGAAGAAATCGAGATCCTGAACCCTGTGCTCTCAGAGCTGCGCGCTCTGGGATGGCAGCTCGACGGGCCGCTGCCGGCCGATACGCTGTTTCAGCCCAAATATTTGACGAAAGCCGATGCGGTCCTGGCGATGTACCACGATCAGGGCTTACCGGTGCTCAAGTACAAAGGCTTTGGCGAGGCCGTCAATATCACCCTGGGCTTGCCCTACATTCGCACGTCCGTGGATCACGGTACCGCCTTGGATTTGGCGGCAACCGGGCGCGCGAACCCCGGCAGTTTATTGACTGCCATCAACTATGCGACCCGCATGGCCGTGCGGGCAACGGGAACAGACAGTGACTGACTTTTACCACAAGGCGCGCAAGCGCTTTGGCCAAAATTTTTTAATAGACGACGGTATTATTGCGCGCATTGCACGCGCGGTGTCGGCCACTGAGCAGCAGCAACTGGTTGAGATTGGCCCGGGCAAGGGAGCGATCACCGAGCTGTTATTGGCGGGCTGTCCGCACCTCAAAGTGGTGGAATTGGATCGCGACTTGATCCCCTGGTTAAAGGTCAAGTTTGAGCGCTTTGCCGATTTTGAAATTATTGCCGCCGATGCGCTCAAGGTGGATTTCGGGGCCTTGGCCGCGGCCGGCAAGCCCTTGCGCATTGTGGGAAATTTGCCCTACAACATCTCGACGCCGCTGATTTTTCATTTGCTCAGCTTTGTGGGGCAGGTGCAAGACATGCATTTTATGCTGCAAAAAGAGGTAGTGCAGCGCATGGGCGCAGCGCCCGGCACCAAATCCTACGGACGTCTGACGGTAATGGTGCAGTATTGGTGTCAGGTGGAATACCTGTTTGATGTCCCGCCGCAGTGCTTTTCGCCGGCCCCGAAAGTGGACTCGGCCATTGTCCGCCTGACACCCAGGGCTGAACCGGAATTGGTGGCCACCGATCACGGCGTATTACAGGAGTTGGTCACTGCGGCCTTTTCCCAGCGCCGTAAAACTTTGCGCAATACCTTGAAGCAACTCATGGATATAGAGGAAATTGAGGCGCTGGATTTTGATACCAGTCGCCGACCGGAAACCATCGCGGTGCCAGAGTTTGTGGCCCTGGCCAACACCCTGGTAACCCTGCGGGCCAACCGCTCAGCCTAGGACCAGCCATGGCAAATCACGACATTCAAATTAAAGTGAAAACGACCTACCTGCCGGGTCAATCCGATCCCAAGGCCAAACGCTTTGTCTTCGCCTATACCATCCACATTAAAAATGCCGGTGGCGAACCGGCTAAATTGTTGCGCCGCCATTGGAAAATTGTGGATGGCAACAATCTGCAGGAGGAGGTGCGCGGCGACGGGGTCATAGGGGAGCAGCCAAGGCTGGCGCCCGGTGGCGAGTTTACCTACAGCTCGGGTGCCATACTGAAAACGCCCACGGGCACCATGGAGGGCAGCTACACATTTCGCACCGATGATGGGCGCACCTTTGAGGCCCCTATTGCGCTGTTTGTGTTGGCTGTGCCCGGCGCGCTGCACTGATGGCAACCTATGCCGTAGGCGATATTCAGGGGTGCTTTAAGCCGCTGCAGACCTTGCTTGCGCAAGTGAATTTTAAGCCAGGTGTGGACCGTTTATGGGTGGCGGGTGACTTGGTGAATCGCGGCCCTCAGTCGTTGGAAGTCTTGCGATTTATCAAGGGCTTGGGCGAGTCGGCAGTGGTGGTATTGGGCAATCACGACCTGCATTTTCTGGCCGTGGCGGCCGGCGTCCGCAAGCCCTCAAATAGCGATACGCTCACTGCGCTGCTGTGCGCCCCCGATCTGCCGGCTCTGACAGCCTGGTTGCGCAAGCAGCCGCTGATATATCGCGACAAGGCCCTTGGCTACACTCTAGTGCACGCGGGTATCCCGCCGCAGTGGTCGATAAAAAAGGCCATTAAGCGAGCAGCAGAGGTGGAGTCGGTGCTGCAAAGCGGCGACTATCGCCGTTATCTGAAAGCCATGTACGGGAACGAACCAGCCGGGTGGCGTAAGGGATTGCGCGGCATGAAGCGTTTGCGAGTCATTACTAACTATTTCACACGCATGCGTTTTTGCAGCCCCGAAGGCGAACTGGATCTCGCGAATAAATCCGCCCCGCACGCCGTCAACTACGGCTTCGCACCCTGGTACGCTCTGGAAAATCGTAAATCCGCCGGCGAGCGAATCCTGTTTGGTCACTGGGCGGCGCTGGAGGGGCAGGTAGCCGAAGCCGACGTGTTTGCGCTGGATACCGGCTGTGTGTGGGGCGGTTGCCTAACCCTGCTGCGCCTGGAGGACCAGGCGCTGTTTCACACGCAGTGCGGGGCTTAGTGTCCGAGTATTACTGGGCGTAGCCCTTGGGATTTTGCTGAGTCCAGCGCCAGCTGTCGCTGATCATAGTGGCCAGATCGTACTCGGCGCACCAGCGGATAACGTCAGCCGCGCGGCTCGGCTCGGCAAAGCAGACGGCCAAATCGCCCGCTCGGCGGGGCTTAATAACCACAGGAATGGCCGCGCCGCTACTGGCGCGATAGGCGTCCACCACTTCCATCACGCTGTAGCCTTGACCCGTGCCCAAATTGACGGCGTCGCAGCCCGTGGGCATGTGTTGCAGGGCCCGTAGGTGGCCGCGGGCCAAGTCCACCACGTGAATATAGTCGCGCACCCCGGTGCCATCGGGGGTGGGGTAGTCGTCGCCGAAAACCGGCAGCTCCGGCAGCGCGCCGATGGCCACCTTGGCGACATAGGGCAGTAAATTGTTGGGAATGCCGTTCGGGTCTTCGCCGATCAGTCCGCTGGCGTGGGCGCCGATGGGGTTAAAGTAGCGCAGCAGCCAAATACGCCAGCGCGGGTCGCTGGCGGCCAGGTCACGCATTATCTGCTCTAGCATCAATTTGGTGCGCCCATAGGGATTGATGGCGCCAAGGGGCGCCGTTTCGGTCAGCGGCATTTGCGCATCGGGCGCGTACACGGTGGCCGAGGAGCTGAATACCAGGTCGAATACCCCGTGCGTTTGCATCACCTCCAGCAGTGTTAAGGTGCCGGCAACATTATTCTGGTAGTAGGCCAGGGGGATTTGCCCCGACTCCCCCACGGCTTTTAAACCGGCGAAATGCACCACCTGCGCAATGCTGTGGCGCTCAAAAATGGCGGTCATCTCGGCGGCATTGCGGATATCTGCTTGATAAAACGTCACTTTTTTTCCAGTGATCTGCTCTACACGCGCCAGCGCTTGCCGCTGGCTATTGCACAAGTTGTCGACAACCACCACCTGGCGCCCCGCCTCGAGCAATTCCACCAAGGTATGGCTGCCAATGAAGCCCGCGCCGCCAGTGACAAGTACCGTCATAACATTCCCTATTGTGCTGAATAATTGGCGCCAATTGTAACGGCTTTTCTCGGTTCAGGGGGACAGCTTTAGCGTCGGCGAGCCGTTAGCGGTGTGGACATGGCGGCTAGATTTGCTGGTAAGTTGAACAATCGGCACGCGAATTAGTCAAATCAATAAATATTTGGCTGCGCGCTGGTGGGTGGCTCAAATAAGCGACTATGCTTAATACAGAATTGTTAATTTCAACGGCGCCGCGCACAAACCGGTGGGCCAGTTAAAGGGTGATAAAACGCATTTAAAACAGGCATTTTAAAAGCTTATCGGCTTACAAGGTAAAGGAGCGATGTGATGAGTATTTTCAGCCATTACCAGGACCGCTACGAAGCAACACAGCAGGAAGAGCTGACTATTCAGGAGTATCTCGATCTTTGCAAAAAAGATCAGCGCGCCTACGCAACAGCGGCGGAGCGAATGTTGGCCGCCATCGGCGAGCCCGAGTTAGTGGACACTTCCAGAGACTCACGATTGAGTCGCATTTTCTCCAACAAAATCATTAAGCGATACCCGGTATTCGATGAGTTCTACGGCATGGAAGAGGCCATAGAGCAAATCGTTTCGTTCTTTAAACACGCGGCACAAGGCTTGGAAGAGCGCAAGCAAATCCTTTACCTGTTGGGCCCCGTAGGCGGCGGTAAGTCGTCGCTTGCAGAAAAGCTCAAGTCGCTGATGCAGCAGGAACCCATTTACTGCATTAAGGGCTCCCCGGTCTTTGAGTCGCCCTTGGGCCTGTTTAACCCCGATGAAGACGGCGCCATACTGGAAGAGGATTACGGTATTCCTCGACGCTATATAAAAACCATCATGTCGCCCTGGGCCTCTAAGCGGCTGCACGAGTTTAAGGGCGACATCAGTCAGTTTAAGGTGGTGAAAGTCTACCCCTCCATTCTTAACCAAATCGCCATTACCAAAACGGAGCCTGGCGATGAAAATAATCAGGACATTTCGTCGCTGGTGGGTAAAGTCGATATTCGCAAGCTGGAGGAGTTTCCCCAGAACGACCCGGATGCCTACAGCTTCTCTGGCGGCCTGTGCCGTGCTAACCAGGGCCTGATGGAATTTGTCGAAATGTTTAAAGCGCCCATCAAGGTGCTGCACCCCTTGCTTACCGCAACGCAGGAGGGAAACTTTAACTCCACCGAGGGCTTGGGTGCGATACCCTTTGAAGGGATTGTGTTAGCCCACTCCAATGAATCGGAGTGGCAAACCTTCAAGAATAATAAAAACAATGAGGCGTTTATCGATCGCGTGTACATCGTGAAGGTGCCCTACTGCTTGCGCGTATCGGAGGAAGTAAAAATCTACGACAAGTTGCTGCAGAACAGCTCTTTGAAAGGCTACCCCTGTGCGCCCGACACCCTGAGCATGCTCGCGAAGTTTACCGTCCTGTCGCGCCTAAAAGAGCCTGAAAACTCCAATCTGTTTTCCAAAATGCGTATCTACGACGGCGAAAATCTAAAGGACACCGACCCCAAAGCCAAGTCCATGCAGGAGTATAAGGACAGCGCTGGAGTGGACGAGGGTATGAACGGTCTGTCCACGCGCTTTGCCTTTAAGATACTCTCGAAGGTGTTTAATTTTGATCCAACCGAGGTAGCCGCGAACCCAGTGCATTTGCTCTATGTGCTGGAGCAGCGCATAGAACAGGAACAGTTTCAACCTGAAATTCGCGAGCGCTACTTGTCGTTTATCAAGGAATACCTGGCGCCGCGCTATGTGGACTTTATTGGCAAAGAAATTCAAACCGCCTATCTGGAATCCTACACCGAGTACGGTCAGAATATTTTTGATCGCTACGTGTTGTACGCCGATTTCTGGATTCAAGATCAGGAGTATCGAGACCCGGAAACCGGCGAAATACTCAACAGGGCGTCGCTCAATGAAGAGCTTGAGAAAATTGAAAAGCCTGCCGGTATTAGCAATCCTAAAGATTTTAGAAACGAGGTGGTGAATTTCGTATTGCGCGCTCGGGCCAACAATCAAGGAAAGAATCCGCTTTGGAGCAGCTACGAAAAATTGCGCACGGTTATCGAGAAGAAAATGTTCTCTAATACTGAAGACCTGTTGCCAGTAATTTCCTTTAACGCCAAAGCCTCTGCCGACGACAAAAAGAAACACCAGGACTTTGTTGCGCGCATGACCGAGCGAGGCTACACAGAGAAACAGGTTCGACTGCTGTCGGATTGGTATTTACGGGTGCGCAAGTCGCAATAAATCCATCGTCAACGAGGTAAGCGAATGAGTTATGTCGTCGATCGTCGATTGAATGGGAAGAACAAAAGCACTGTAAATCGCCAACGCTTTTTGCGCCGCTACCGCGACCACATCAAGAAGGCCGTTTCTGACGCTGTCAATAATCGGTCGATCACCGATGTGGAGCGCGGTGAAAAAATCAGTATTCCCACGCGCGACATCAGTGAACCCGTATTCCACCATGGTCAGGGTGGGCGCAATGAGCGCGTGCATCCGGGTAACAAGGAGTTTAGTGCGGGCGACCGCGTGCCGCGCCCGCAGGGCGGTGGCGGAGGTGGTGGTTCAGGCGAAGGCGCCAGCGATCAAGGCGAGGGCATGGACGAATTCGTCTTTCAGATTACGCAAGATGAATTTTTGGATTTCATGTTTGACGATCTGGAATTGCCTAATTTGGTCAAGCGTCAATTGGCCGGTTCAGAGGAGTTTCGATTTCATCGTGCCGGTGTGGCAAATGAAGGCAATCCTGGGCGAATTAATATCGTGCGTACGCTGCGAGCAGCCAATGCCCGCCGGATAGCCCTGGGCGGCCAAAAGCGCCGTAAGCTGCGCGAGTGCGAGGCCAAACTTACCGAACTAATGGCAGTAGAAGAAGTGCTGCGCGATCACAAGGCGGTGGAAAGTTTGGAGGCAGAAATTGCCACCCTGCGCGCGCGCTTGAAAAAAGTGCCCTGGCTGGATGATTTCGATCTGAAATATAATTTGTTGGTAAAGCACCCAATTCCAAAGTCCAAGGCTGTGATGTTTTGCTTAATGGATGTTTCTGGCTCCATGACGCAAGAAACAAAAGATATGGCAAAGCGGTTTTTTATACTGTTGTATCTATTTTTGCAGCGCAATTACGAACGTACTGAAGTGGTGTTTATTCGACACCATACCAGTGCCAAAGAAGTGGATGAGCAGGATTTTTTTTACAGTCGAGAGACTGGCGGTACCATCGTTTCGAGCGCATTGAAGCTCATGGATGAAGTGGTTAATGAGCGCTATTCGCCCGCGGAATGGAATATTTATGGCGCGCAAGCCAGTGATGGCGACAATTGGAATGACGACTCCAGCGTGTGCCGGGATATTATGCTGAGCCATATCTTGCCAAAGTCGCAGTACTTCGCCTATATCGAAATTACCCCAAGGCAGCACCAAGCCTTGTGGGAGGAATACAGTAAAATAGCCGACTCGCAATCTGAAGCTTTTGCCATGCAGCAAATAAAAACCGCGGCGGATATCTATCCGGTATTTCGTGAACTTTTTCAGAAGAAAGGCCATGACGCATAGACCTATTTCTACCAGTTCTGAATGGACATTTGAACTCATAAAAGAGTACGATCTGGAGATTTCAGCCATAGCGAAAGAGTATGGCTTGGATACCTATCCGAATCAGATAGAAGTCATCAGTTCTGAGCAGATGATGGATGCTTACGCTTCGGTGGGTATGCCGCTAGGTTACAATCACTGGTCTTACGGCAAGCAGTTTTTGAATACCGAAAACTCCTATCGGCGCGGGCAGATGGGCCTGGCTTACGAGATTGTGATCAATTCCAATCCCTGTATCGCGTATCTCATGGAGGAGAATACTATGACCATGCAGGCGCTGGTGATAGCGCACGCCTGTTATGGCCACAACTCTTTCTTCAAAGGGAACTACCTGTTTCGCACCTGGACTGATGCCGATTCAATCATCGATTATTTGGTGTTTGCGAAAAATTACATCGCTGAATGCGAGTCCCGTCACGGCATTGATGAAGTTGAACGGATATTGGATTCCTGTCACGCCCTGATGAATCACGGTGTAGATCGCTATAAGCGCCCTTACCCTATCTCCGCCGTGGAAGAAATTCAGCGACAAGAGGAACGAGCGCGGCACCTTCAGCAACAAGTGAATGATCTGTGGCGCACTATTCCGGTGATGGAGTCCGAGCAGGCAGCGAAGGAAAAGCTAAGGTTTCCCGCAGAGCCGCAGGAAAACCTGTTGTATTTTATAGAGAAGAACGCGCCGCTATTGGAACCCTGGCAGCGGGAAGTTGTTCGCATTGTGCGAAAAATAGCGCAGTATTTCTACCCTCAGCGGCAAACGCAGGTAATGAATGAAGGCTGGGCTACCTTCTGGCACTACACGCTGTTAAATACACTCTACGATCGGGGCTACGTAACCGACGGTTTTATGATGGAGTTTTTACAGAGCCATACCAGTGTTATTTACCAGCCGCCGTTTGACAGCAAGTATTATTCGGGTATCAACCCCTACACATTGGGGTTCAGTATGATGAGCGATATACGCCGCATGTGCGAGACACCAACCGAAGAGGATCGCAAGTGGTTTCCCGATCTGGCGGGTAAGCCCTGGCAGGAAGCGCTCGACTTTGCCATGCGAAATTTCAAAGACGAAAGTTTTATCTTGCAGTATCTCTCGCCGAAGTTGATCCGCGAATTGAAATTGTTTTCCGTGGTGGACGATGATAAAGAGCGCGATATTCTAATAGACGCGATTCACGACGAGCAGGGCTATCTGGATGTTCGAGAAGCCTTGGCAGGTAATTACAATTTGGGTAATCGCGAGCCGAATATACAGGTTTACAACGTGGATGTTCGCGGCGATCGCGCTTTGACCCTGCGCCATTACCAGCACAATCGCAAGCCTATGGGGGCATCGACAGACGAGGTACTCAAGCACGTACACAGGCTTTGGGGGTTCGATGTGATACTGGAGTCGGTGTGCGATGATCAGGTGAAGCAGACGTTTCGCTGTCCGCCAGCCGATTCCGATGAGGCAGCCTGAGCGGCTCGGCGCTGCGCGCCTAGCTGATCAGGCCCGCGTCGCTTAGCCAGCGCGACGCCATTAATAAAAACAATCCGTAGGCCACCAGTGTTGCCGGAAAGGTTTTAATGCCCAGCAAGTTGCCTGCACGTTTTTCAGCGGCGGCAAAAATAAGCGCTCCCGAAACTGCTAGCTGAAGTACCAAGGTGAACCAAAGCCCCTGGCCTTGCAGCGGGAGCCAGTCGGTCGGTCCGCCGAGGCCTGCCAGGGCCACGGCAATACACAGCGCGACATTCACCCATCCAAAGCCAATGATAAATGTGAGCCAGCGATTGCTCATGGCACCTCTGTTAGCGACGCGAGTGGCTGGCCATTGCCGATGAGTTGGCTGACTTTATTCAGAAGCTCGTTGTTGTCAAAGGGTTTGGGTAGCAGGTCGTCGGCACCGGAGGTCAGTGCGCGACTCAGTCCCTCTCGGGTTTCCGCAGAGATCACCAGCACTTTCACTTGGTTGTGGTCTTCGTGCTCGCGAATGAAGTTAAGTACCTGGTAGCCGTCCATTCCCGGCATTTTCAGGTCCAGAGTGACCAGTGCCGGGTTGTGGCGCATGAGTAGCGTACCGGCGATAAAACCGTCTTTGGCGACCTCTACATCGTAACCGGCGCGCTTGAGGGTGCGCTTGATAGCGGCTGCCATTTCAGGTTGGTCTTCAATCACCAAAACCCGGTTATTGGCGCCTACGAGCTCCGGTGGCACGGGCATATTGTTCTCGCGCAGAAAAACCACAAAGTCTTGCGTTTGGATACGGTGATCGCCACGCCCGGGCAATTTATAGGCTTTCAGCCGACCGCGCTCAATCCACCGGATAACGGTGCGAAAGTTTACGCCACAGAATTTAGCGGCTTCGCCGGTGGTAAGTACCTGAATTTCGGTCATTCGAGATCTGCCAAGGTCAGAGCAACTTTCTAAATATAGCCAACTTTTAGCCTGACTTAAATGACTTATATGATTGATGTAACGTATATTCATAACGAAATGATATAATGTCACGATTGACAGGTTAGACACAAAATGTACAATAGATACATGTTCAAGCCACAGAGAGAAGTCGCCAAAACAGCCTTAGGGCTTGGCAGTAGTACTCTGGCAGTTAGCTGAATGTGATGACCCTTTGTAGTAGTGAGTTGGTTAATCCGGTTGTGTTGTAGTCGTTGTTAAGAAGACACGACCGGGCTCTATTAGGAAAACCCGAAGTTTTGCAGTGGGTTTTCCGCCTTTTCCACCACTGTTGGCCGCGAATCAGGCCCACTAGTTACGCAGGTAAGACCCTTTGGGCACCGCTGGCTAGTAGCAGTAACAGTGATGACGCGAACACCCTAAGACCTTGCCCTCCTTTGATTAGAGGGCTTTTTTTTGCCCGTAATTCGGCTGGCGCGCCAAAATGGTTGAAGATACTGGTGACATTCGCTCTTTGCCAAGGGGAGTGCGACTTGCGTCGGGCGCCTCAACTGCGCTTAACTGTGGGGGTTAAAGGCAGCATGGAGTGAGGCCAAATGCCGCAGGCGATACTTCTGGTTGATGACAACGACATCAATCGAAAGCTGGTCCGACATATTCTGGCAGATGAGTTTCCCGAAGTGTACGAGGCGGCAAACGGTATCGAGTGTTTGCAGCAGTTGGCTGAGCGCCCGGTAGACCTGGTACTGCTGGATCTCAACATGCCGCAAAAATCCGGCTTCGAGGTTTTAGAGGAGCTTCCCTCGCTGGCGCTGATGCGCACGCCGACGGTCATTGTGCTGAGTGCCGACAACGAGCCAAACACCATCAGTCGCGCCTTTCATCTGGGCGCGGCGGATTATGTGTCTACACCTTTTAACCGCGATGAACTGTTAGCCCGCGTGCGCACGCACCTGGCGCTGCACAATCGGGAACAATACCTCGAGCAGCGTGTGAGCGAGCGAACTCGCGAGCTGCAAACGGCCAATGCCCGCCTGCAAGAAGCCACTGCACAGCTTATCCAGGCCGAAAAAATGGTCAGCCTGGGTCAGCTGGCGGCCGGCGTCGCCCATGAAATTAATAATCCCGTGGGTTATATCAACTCTAATCTCGATACTCTACGGGCCTACCTGGGCGACTTGTGGCGTATGCTCGAGGCCTATGAGCAAGTGACGGCGCTGATACCCGAAGGCGAAGTTACGCGCGATCTGGCACTGCTTAAACAGCGCTTAGACCTGGACTATCTGCGCGAAGATTGCACCCACATCATCAATGAATCCCTGCAAGGGGTCGAGCACGTCAAACAAATTGTGAGCGACCTTAAGGGGTTTGCGCACCCGGAGCAAAAGGCCTGGCAGCAGGTGGACTTGCATCAGTTGCTGCGCTCGAGCTTGAACATTGTGAGCAACGAACTGAAATACAAGTGCGATGTGGAGCTGGCGCTGGGCGAACTGGTGCCAGTGCAATGCATCGGCCCGCAAATCAGCCAGGTGCTGCTGAACCTTTTGGTTAACGCCGGGCAAGCCATGACAAGCTTTGGCAAGATTACGGTTCGCTCCGGCGTGGATGATGCCGCCGGCGAGGTGTGGCTCAGTGTAGCCGACACCGGCGAGGGTATGACTCAGGAGGTGCAGCGTAAAATATTTGATCCTTTTTTTACCACTAAACAGGTGGGGGAGGGCACGGGGCTTGGGCTGTCGGTGTCCTACGGCATTATTCAAATGCACCGTGGAGAAATTCTGGTGGACTCTGCGCCCGGCAAGGGCAGCTGCTTTACGCTTCGGCTGCCCATTGTGCAGCCCGACCTACCGTCTCAGCAGTCTGTAGATGAGGCTCAGTGCTAGCCCAAGGGCTTGACGTTAGCGCTATCTTAGGCGGCTTCCGCCCAGGGGTGTACCAAGGGCTGAGCAATGCAGTGGCGCTGGGCACTGCCGGCTAAGGTTAGAATCGCTTCGTCACCCTTACTCCAAAAATTGGCGGCATCCGATTGGTAGTGGGTGCCAGAGGCGCTGGGAACGCGGGTCAGCGTGTAGGTGTGCTCGGCAATGGACAGGGTGGCACTGTCGCCGTCGAGCGCCACTTTCAGGCCGTCGCCTTCGCAGCGATAAAATAGCAGCCTTGGCGAGGGCGATTGCGCCTGAGTCAGTACTAGCTGCACCGGCGCGTTATCTGGGCCCAGCATTACGGCCTCGGCCGAGCGCCACAACAGGCTGCCCTCTGGGTTGGCAATGTGTGCGTGCAATCGATACTGGTTGTGGGCGCTGGGGTCCAGAGACAAATTTTGCAGTAAAAAAGCGAAGGGCGCTTGCGCTTGTTGGCGTAATTCTGCCAACACGGTGGGCGAGCTGCCGTCGGCATTTTGGCGCGCCAAAATCACGCTGAGTTGAGCTTGCGGAGGCAGTTGCACGTCGCTGGGCAACGCGACAGAGCCGCTAACCTGTTGCCAGGTTTCGGGTGCATCAGGCTGGCAGCCCCACAACAGGCTTGCCAACAGGGCCAAGACTGCGAATGCGCGCACGGTCATTGGTCAGCGGGTTCCGAAGACCACCATGGTCTTGCCTTTTACTGAAACCAGGCCTTGCTCTTCCAGTGTTTTGAGTACGCGCCCAACCATCTCGCGCGAGCAGCCCACAATGCGGCCGATTTCTTGGCGGGTAATTTTGATTTGCATGCCGTCCGGGTGGGT
>NZ_JBTUOC010000079.1:0-30766 GCF_058345725.1 Simiduia sp.
TAGCTAAGCCAACACCCTGAACTTCAAACTCCCTCTCCTCCGTGCCGCCTTACCGGCGTTCCCCGTTGGAGAGGCGCGCATTCTACGCATCCCAGCCACCTTGGCAAGCCCTTTTTAAACTTTTTTATCATCTCCCTTGGCGCACACAAAAAAACCCGCCAAAGCGGGTGTTTTATGAGCAACTTGCACAGAAAAGTGGCTACACTTTCTTGCCACCCGTGGGTTTTGTTCTGTGGGTCGGCTTAACCTTTGCGGGACTGGACTTTTTAGCACCGGGCTTGGCTGCCGATGTCTTTGTTACCGGCTTCGCTTTAGGGGCTGCCGCATTGCCTTTGCGAGCCTGATAAGCTTTTCTGTGCTCGCCATGGGGTCGTTTGCCGGTCTGAAGTTTGCCATCCCGGCGACGGGTTGCAGCCTTGGGTTTATCGCCAAAGGGGTTTTCACTGGACTTGAACTCCAGTCGAATAGGCGTACCGTGCAAATCCAACGCTCGGCGGAAGGTCTTCTCCAAGTAGCGAACGTAGGCATCGGGCAGCTCGCTGGTCTGATTGCCGTGTACGACGATGATCGGCGGGTTATGACCGCCGGGGTGGGCATAGCGCAATTTAATGCGGTGCCCACGTACGATGGGCGGCTGGTGCTCGCGTACCGCGTCCTGCAAAATTCGGGTCAGGAAATTGGTGGAAAACTTTTCAGTAGCTGCCTGGAACGCGCGCTCGATAGATTCGTAAAGATGCCCAACACCCGTGCCGTGTTTGGCAGAAATGTAGTGAATATCCGCAAAGTCAATAAAGCGTAGCCGGCGCTCTAATTCATTCTTAACATAGGTTTTATGGCTTTCTTCCAAGCCATCCCACTTGTTAAGGGCGATTACCAGGGCGCGCCCGGCATCGATAGTATGTCCCATCAGGTGCAAATCCTGATCGACAATGCCCTCACTGGCATCGGCCATCAACACCACCACATTGGCATCTTCGATAGCCTGCAGCGTCTTGACTATTGAGAATTTTTCGACCGTCTCTTTAACATTTTTCCGGCGCCGAATCCCCGCCGTATCAATTAAGGTGTAATTTGCTCCGTGGCGCTCGTAGTTGATATAAATACTGTCGCGCGTGGTGCCGGGTAAATCGAATACCACAACCCGATCTTCACCTAGTAGCCGATTCACCAGAGTAGACTTACCGACGTTGGGGCGCCCTACCACCGCGATTTTGATCCCCCGCGGCTTCTCGATGAGCTCGGGTTCCACTTCGGGAAAGTGCTCCATCACCTGCTCCATCAGGTTTTTGACACCCTTGCGGTGCGTCGCCGTCGTTGGAAACAGGTCGCCCAACCCCATCTCATAGAAGGGTGCCAGTGCTATATCCGGATTGGTGCCGTCCACTTTGTTAGCCACCACATAGGTAGGCTTGTTGCGCACGCGCAGGTGTTTCGCAATCATTTCATCAGCGGGAGTTAAGCCCGCCTTACAATCCACCAGAAACATCACAGCGTCGGCCTCTTCAATAGCCTGCAGTGATTGCCCGGCCATGACGCTGTCTATCCCCTCTTCTTCGCCACTAATACCGCCGGTATCAATGACCATGAACTTACGGCCTTGGAACTCGCCTTCGCCATACTTGCGATCGCGAGTCAGACCGGCATAGTCCGCCACCAACGCATCGCGCGAGCGGGTAAGACAATTGAAGAGAGTTGATTTGCCCACATTCGGGCGCCCCACCAGGGCCAATACAGGAATCATGCGCTTTGCACTCATAAACAACGTGAAGGCCAGAAGCGCTCGCGCGATTCTGGCCTTTTAAAAATAGCAGCTAGGGACCTAGTTAGCGGGATTTCAGCTGTAAAGCCACCAAGTCGCCGCCAGTGCCCAATACATACAGCGTGTCTCCGTCAACCACCATGGGCGCACGGATTCCATCGCCGTCTATATGTTCTCGACCGGCCATAATACCCGTTTCACGGTCTAAAAGGTGTAAATAACCTTCAAGATCAGCCACAGCTACATAGTCACCCCAAGCAGCAGGGGGCGACAACTTGCGGCGCAAGAGGTCAGTATTCTCCCAGAGACTTACGCCACTGGACAAAGCGAAGGCCTGCACTTTGTCCTGTTCGCCGGAAATATATACCTGCCCATAATCGGCGGCCGGCCCTTGTACAGAACTGGCATCCTCCGCCCACAGCGGACGGCCTGTAGCGCTGGAAAATGCAACTAATCGACCTTGAAAGCTCACCGCCAGTAGGATTTCACCTGCCAACAAAGGGGTGCCGTCAATATCGACAATGCGCTCGAGCTCGGTTTTGCCCTTTGGAATGGCAACCCTTTGTTCCCATTGAATCAAGCCTGTGTCAATCTCAAAGGCGTAGACTTTGCCATTGTCAAAGCCCGCGTAGACCACATCGCCCTTTACCACCGGTGCACTGGTTCCGCGCAAGGTCAGAATAGGCTGCACACTTTCAAACATCCACTTGACCGCACCTGTCTCGCCATCCAGGCCATACAGCTTGCCATCATTGGTGCTAGCGATTACGACGCCAGCACCGGCAGTGGGCTCTGACAGCACTTCACTGGACAGCTGTGCACGCCATAACTCTTTGCCATCGTCCTTGCTGAGCGCGATGACTTCCCCCTTGTAGCTGCCCAGCAGCAGCGCATTTTGAGACAGGCCAATCCCGGCGCTGATGGCCTCTTCCAGCTCGACGGACCACCGCTTTTTACCGGTTTTTTTGTCGAAGGCGAAAACCTCCCCTTCAATATCGGTGGCGTAAATCAGGTCGCCGGCTATAGCTGGCACCAAGCGCGTATAACGATCGTCCTGGCCACCACCTACACCGCGCGACCAAAGGGTTTTTATCTCAACTTTTTCGGCAAAATCTTCGAGCTCTTTCGGCTCTATATCAATCTCGTCAGTGGATGCGCACGCACCCAGTAGCAGGACGGCAACCAATGCCAATACGTGCTTCATCAGGCACCCTTCTCTTCTGCGACAACCGCTGCGGGCTGCACGCTGTTAAGTTTCATACGAATCTGATTGGCGCGGGCCATCTCCTGGCCACTCAGGTTAGCCAGAGCCGCCTCGTAAGCTTTCGCCGCTTGCGCTTTGTCGTCTAGTGCCAGGTGCGCATCACCTTTGGCCTCGCTGTACAGTGAGCTGAAGGCGCCCTCCGACTCAACTGCCAGTAGCGTCAAAGCTTCGTCTGCCTTGGCCTGGGCCGTCAGAACTCGCGCCAAGCGCAGCCGCGCCAAGTGCGTGACATTTTCGGCATCGGCATGTGCTAAGGCCCAGCGCAACTCGGTCTCAGCCTTCGCTAAGTCGCCAGCTTCAACCGCCTGTTTAGCCAATAACATGGCCGCGTTTACCCCATACAGGGTGTCGCCATGGGCGTCTTTCAAGCCTTGTGCAACATGACTGACCGTTGCCTTATCGGCGTCAGTCAGCGCTTCCTGCTGCGCCAGTAGTTCGGTAATTTCCTCAAATTGTGCCGAGGCTTGCTCAGCACTCGTTTGGCGGCCGTCCTGCCACGCGTTGAAGCCCATATAGCCGCCTACGCCCAGCACAACGGCTATTAGTAGCGATTTGCCATTTTCGTCCCACCAGCGTTTAAGGGCTTCTAGTTGTTCTTCTTCAGTTAAATGCGCAGACACGGTTCAATCTCCAAACAATCTTATAGTGTTTAACTCAGCCAGAGCTGATTCAAAGTGTTTTCAGCAAGGCGATCAAGTCCTCACTGGATAACGTTTGTTGCTCAACCTGCTCGCGCAGGAATTTCACGGTCACTTGCCCCTGCTTAACCTCATCCTCGCCGAGGATTAACGCCAAGGTGGCCTGACTTTTATCGGCCTTTTTCATTTGGCTTTTAAAGCTGCCGCCGCCGCAGTGAGCTTGTACCGAAAGATAGGGTAAAGCGTCGCGCAGCTGCTCGGCCAACCCAAGGCCGGCCGTTGCCACATCGCCAACGGCGACAATATACACGTCTGGCTGCTGTCTGGCAGCCTCGGGGATACATTCGAGCGCTTCGAGCAGTAACACCAGGCGCTCGATACCCATGGCGAAACCAACGCCCGGCGTGGGTCGACCACCCAATTGTTCTACCAGGCCATCGTAACGCCCACCGGCACACACGGTGCCCTGCGCGCCCAGTTTATCAGTCACCCACTCAAATACCGGTTTGGTGTAATAATCCAGCCCGCGCACTAGCCGCTCATTTACTTCATAGGCCACACCCGCTGCGTCCAGATAACTGCACACTGCTGCAAAGTGCGCCTTGGACTCTTCATCCAGGTAGTCACTTAAGCTGGGTGCGCCCTTCAATATCGCCTGGGTACCCGGATCTTTACTGTCGAGCACTCGCAATGGGTTGGTTTCCAAGCGACGCAGACTGTCTTCATCCAACGCAGACTTGTGGGCGGAAAGGTAGGCCACCAGTGCCGCGCGGTACTCGGCGCGCGCGGCCGGCACGCCCAAGCTATTAATCTGTAGGGTCACAGCGTCGGCAACGCCGAGCTCTCGCCAAAGGCGTGCCGTCAACAGTAATAGTTCGGCGTCAATGTCGGGGGTCGCCATACCAAAGGCTTCAACACCGATTTGATGAAACTGACGCAGGCGGCCTTTCTGGGGTTTTTCGTAGCGAAACATGGGGCCCATGTACCACAGCTTTTGTACTTGATTATACAAAAGACCATGTTCTTCACAGGCGCGCACGCAACAGGCCGTGCCCTCGGGCCGAAGGGTGACACTTTCATCGTTGCGATCGAGAAATGTGTACATTTCTTTTTCAACGATATCGGTCACCTCGCCGATCGATCGCTTGAAGAGTTCGGTTTGTTCTAATACCGGAAAGCGAATTTCCTGAAAGTGGTATCGACGCAACAACTCAGCGACCACACTCTCCACATATTGCCAGCTGCCAGACTGCTCGGGCAGTAAATCGTTCATGCCGCGAATGGCTTGAATTTTTTTCACGTTAACTTCCGTTTGTTTTCAATTAATTGCCCGACGCCTCAGACTTTGGCGATAATGGACTCGGCAGCCTTGGCTTTCGCGGCCGCCTTATTGCGAATCAGCACTTCCAGCTCATCAACCAAATTTTCCGCTTTCAATTTGGTATTCGGCTGGCCGTCGATATACACCAGGTTATTGGGTGTGCCACCGGCCAAGCCTATATCTGCTTCTTTCGCTTCGCCCGGGCCGTTTACCACACAGCCGATCACCGCCACATCCATCGGCGTAGTGATGTCTTCGAGCCGAGCTTCGAGTTCATTCATCGTTTTAACCACGTCGAAATTCTGGCGCGAACAGCTGGGGCAGGCGATGAAATTAATGCCTTTAGAGCGCAGTCGCAGGCTTTTTAGCATATCCCAGCCTACTTTCACCTCTTCAACAGGGTCGGCTGCTAGCGACACACGAATCGTGTCGCCAATGCCGTCCATGAGCAACAATCCCAAGCCAATAGACGATTTGACTGTGCCCGAGCGAAATCCGCCAGCCTCGGTAATCCCCAAATGCAGCGGTTGCTCAATTTGTGTGGCTAATTTGCGGTAGGCCGCGACTGCCATGAAAACATCGGAGGCCTTGACGCTAACTTTAAAATCCTGAAAATCATAGCGATCGAGAAACTCTACGTGGCGCAGGGCGGACTCCACCAGCGCATCCGGCGTAGGTTCACCGTATTTTTTCTGCAAATCTTTTTCGAGTGATCCCGCATTCACGCCAATACGGATCGGTATGCCGAGATCTTTCGCTTTACTAACAACCGCTTCGATACGCTTTTCTCGACCGATATTTCCCGGATTAATTCGCAGGCAATCAACGCCCAGATCTGCCACACGCAACGCAATTCGGTAGTCAAAATGTATGTCTGCCACTAACGGCACCGGCGATTGCTTGCGAATTAAGCCAAAGGCTTCTGCGGCCTCCATACTAGGCACTGACACCCGCACAATATCTGCGCCGGCATTGGCCAATTGCACAATTTGCCCAACCGTAGCGGCGACGTCCGTGGTTTCTGTATTAGTCATGCTTTGTACAGAAATGGGTGCATCGCCACCTACTGGCACATTGCCGACCATAATCTGGCGCGATTTACGGCGTTTTATTGGCGACTCGAAATGCATCGTATAAACCCTACTTAATTCGATTGACTAACAACAAAGCGCAGAGCCCGGTTGTTGCCCTTTGGCGTAGCATCAATTGGGCTGTCATTTAAGGTGACAGTTACCGCTTTGGCATTGCCTAACATCACGTTAAAAGGGGCTTTACCCCTGAGCGACAGTGAACTCCCTGCCGACTGTAATTCAGTAGCCAATACGTCGCCATTAGCGTCGCTCACCTCCACCCAGCATTCATCGCTAAAGGTCAGAGCCAGTACATCCGGTGTGCGCGCATCTGCGCGGGGCGCGCTTGTTTCTGGTCTTGGCGCTACTGCCGCGATTGCAGGAGCGCGCTCGGCAACAACTGACTCCGATTGCGCAACTAACGCCTCGTCGGCAGGATCTGCGTTTAACTCGGTGTTAGCTTGTACCTCTGGAGTATCAATTTCAGCCTCCTGGGGCGCTACTACAACTGGTAGATCTTGGTCTGCAGGTGCGATGTCAACGGCTACAGGTACCGTTGCTTGCTCCCCAGCGACGCTATCCTCTTTGGGGTTGACCAGTAACCAAACGATGATGGCGACCAACACCAGTGAAATGGCTACGATGATGAACTGCCCCAGCGCCGGTTTGGCCTTAAATACATCGACATTTCCACTGACACCAAAAGCGCGACTTGGCGCTATTAACTGGCTAACTTCGGAGTGTGCGGCAACATAATCGGTGTAGCGCTGTAATACCGCATCCTCATCCAAGTCCAACAGTCGGGCGTAGGATCTGAAATACCCCCGAATAAAGGTTTCGCCGGGGAACTGATCGTAGCTGTCCGATTCGAGCGCCGCGAGCTTGGCCCGCGTTATGCGCAGTTTACCCGCGACCTCCTTGGCGTCCCACTGTTTGGACTCTCGCGCTTTCTGCAAGTACCCGCCGGGCGTTAAGAGCTCGCCGCAATCATCTACTTTCACTTCGGGTTGCGTTTCAGCAGTCATATTATTGGCCGTTTAATCATTGTTATTGTCTATCCCAAAACCACTGGGCTATCGGCTTCCCTGACTTTGCTTATACTCCAAATACTCTTTCGAATAGGGGAACAGGTTCTTCAGGCTCAGCACTTGACTGGCCTCTTTGTCTTTATTGCCAAACACGCGCTCAATCCTGATACCCACCCACAAACTACGCGCGGTAGGTCGGCTGTAAGTTTCAAACTGGGTGAGGTGCTTTTTAGCCTGCGCATAATCTTTTTGGCGCAAATAATAATCTGCCAATTCCAAGTGCGACGGCGCCATATTGCGCTGCAGCAGCACCGAGTGGTTAAACGCGGCTATGGCTCTGTCTTCTTTGCCAATTTTTTGCGCCGAGACGCCTACGCCGTACAACACCACTGCGCGACGCTCATAGTTGAGGTCTTCTGCCGCCAGTTCGTAGTTTTCATAGGCCTCTTTAAATCGCTCTTTGCTGTACAGAAAGGTAGCGTAGTTCAAGCGTGCCTGGGTGAATTTGGGGTCCTCGCGAAGTGCGGCTTTAAAGGCCTTCTCGGCCAGCTCCGGTTCGCCTTCCAACTGGTACAACAGCCCTCGACCATTGAGTACTCCCACATCCTTGGGAGCAATTTTGGCGGCCTTGTTGAGGTGAAAACGCGCAGAATCCAGGTTGTTTTCGCGTATGTAACCCAACCCCAGCTGAATGTGTGTTTCCAGCGCCTTTTCCGGCTTGACCGTGGGCGGCTCTTTATCCATGGTAGTCACACAGGCCGTTAACACGCTGATAAAAAGCAGAATTACAGCATTTTTTACGAATGACATGGGCTACCTTTTGCGTCGGTTAATTACTGACCTATGATACGCACAGCTTCTTCCTGCTGCGCCATTTTATTACGATAACGCTCTGCCCGCCGCGTCAGGTCGTTAACACTGCCCGCCAATTGCCCACAGGCGGCATCGATATCATCACCCCGAGTTGTGCGCACCGTAGCAATATAACCCGCCTCAATCAAAATGGTTTGAAAGCGACGCAGAGCGTTATTGCTGACCCGCTTGTAATCCGACTGACTAAAGGGATTAAAGGGGATTAAGTTGATTTTGACCGGCACATCGCGCAAGAGTTCCGCCAGTTCGTAGGCGTGCTCTGGGCGATCGTTCACATGATCGATCAGGGTGTACTCAATGGTAATCTTGCGATGGGTATCGGGCAGACCTTCAATATAGCGCTTGGCCGAATCCAGCAGCATGGCGATGGGGTACTTTTTATTGATGGGCACCAACTCGTTGCGCAGCGCATCATTGGGAGCGTGTAGCGATATTGCCAGGCAGGCATCGGTATGTTCACCCAGTCGATCCAGCGCCGGCACTACGCCACTGGTGCTCAGGGTGACGCGACGCTTGGAGATACCATAGCAATTGTCGTGCATCATCAGATGCATGGCGTCTACCACATTGTCAAAATTCAGCAGGGGCTCGCCCATCCCCATCAACACAACGTTGGTGACTTTGCGCGGGCCGTTTACGGCTAACTGACCAAAGGATTGGGCGGCAATCCAGACCTGCGCAATGATTTCCGCCGCACTTAAATCGCGGTTAAAACCCTGCTTGCCGGTGGCGCAAAAACTGCAATCCAGCGAACAGCCGATTTGCGACGATACGCACAGAGTGCCACGCTCGCCATCGGGAATGAACACGGTTTCGATGGCGCTACCACCGTCAACCTTGATCAAGAATTTGCGGGTGCCGTCAGCTGAATCCAGCTGTTTCAGCACCTCGGGAAAGCGAATCTCCGCGACCTCGGCAAGCTTGGTGCGGAGCGGCTTACTGATGTTAGTCATCTCCTCGAAGTTGACCACACCCAACTGGTGAATCCATTTCAATACCTGTTGGGCACGGAAGCGCTTTTCGCCAATGGACTCGAAGAACGCTTCCATTTTCGAATGTGTAAGACCCAACAAATTCACTTTTGCGGGCGTCTGAGCGGCTTCCTGTACCTCAACCATGGGATTCACCTATGCGAAATTAGCGCGAGCTGATTTCAGTAGCTGCAAAAAAGTAGGCGATTTCGCGCTGAGCAGATGCAACAGCGTCGGAACCGTGAACAGCGTTGGCGTCAATGCTTTCGGCAAAATCGGCACGGATGGTGCCAGCGGCCGCTTCTTTGGGGTTAGTGGCGCCCATCAGATCGCGGTTTGCCAGCACGGCATTTTCACCTTCCAACACCTGCACCATCACGGGGCCAGAGGTCATGAAGGCCACCAGGTCGGCAAAGAAGCCACGCTCTTTGTGCTCGGCGTAGAAGCCTTCTGCTTCGGCTTTTGACAGGTGCTTCATCTTGGCGGCAACCACTTTCAAGCCGGCCTTTTCAAAGCGGGTGTAAATTTCGCCAATCACGTTTTTAGCAACGGCATCGGGCTTGATGATTGACAGGGTACGTTCAACGGCCATTTAGATCTCCGGAATTACTGTAGTTTGTGAGTGTTAAAACACGTTAACGTGACAAGATTGTCACACTTTGGCAGTGCCGCAACGATAAATCGACGCCGTTCACTGCTGAATTCGGGGAAAATCGCGCTATTTAGCGCCAAATGGCGCCCATAGTCACGGCTTTCCTATATAGAAAACCCGCGGATTATACGCGGGTTTCTAGGACTTTTGTACGCGGCAAACGGCTATTTTGAGGACAAATCGGGCTTTACTCCGCCGCGGCCTTGGCTATTGCTTGTATACGCCCTACCATCGCCCGCAGGCCATTGCCTCGCGTCGGACTTAAATGCCGCTCCAGGTCCAGGGCGCGAAAGTAGGCGTCCACATCAAAGGCCAATATTTCAGGGGCGGTGCGTCCCTCGTAGGCCGCCATGACCACCGCCAATAGCCCCCGCACAATGACCGCATCGCTGTCCACACTGAAGTAGAGCCGCCCGTCACGGTGCACAGGCTCGATCCAGACATTACTTTGACACCCTTTTACCAAGCGCTCTGGGGTTTGCAGAGCACTTTCCATGGGCGGCAGCGCTTTGCCCAAGTCGATGATATAGCGGTAGCGATCTTCCCAGTCGTCAAAAAACGCTAGGTCATCCAAAATTTCGTCCGTCGTGGGCAAACTCACGCTGCCGCTCCTCCTAATTGCATGGCCTGAAAGGCTCGTATTGCGTAATGCCTAGTCTCTAAGCTGCCTAAAAGAACAGGCCCGCCTCAAGCTGCGCCTCTTCGCTCATCATCTCGCGCGACCAGGGCGGGTCAAACACCAGCTCGACGGCTACACTTTTGACGGCTGGTACCTTGCCCACGCGATATTCTACGTCGCCCACGAGCACCGGCCCCATACCGCAACCTGGCGCGGTCAGCGTCATGCGAATATCGACTCGGCCAGCCGCCTGATCTAGAGCCACGTCGTAGATTAGCCCCAAAGACACCAAATTAATGGGGATCTCCGGGTCAAAAATCGTTTCCAGGGCAGCCCACACCTGGGCTTCATCAATGCGCCCCGACCCGTCGTCGACAAAATTCAGTTTTTCTGGCTCGGCGCCTATGGCGTCGGCGTCGGTGCCGTCTATACGCAACATGTTGCCCTGCCAGGTAACTGTGTAGTTACCCCCAAGACTCTGGCGAATATTGACAAACTCCCCCTCGGGAATAACCACCGGCGTCCCCACGGGCACCCTTCGCGCGGGACAGTCGCGCCGGGTAATCACCATTTGCTGCTGCATTGCGACCTCAGTTCACTGAGAAACTTTCGCCGCAGCCACACTCGGCCACAACATTGGGGTTGTTGTATTTAATGACACGATTGACACCTTCAATGGCCATGTCAATCTCGGTACCCCTAATGACTGGCGCCGCCTCAGCAGAGATTGCCAAAGTCACTTGGTCATTTAAGACCAATAAGGTATCGCCGGGCTCAGCTGCGTCGACGGTGTCGAGCACGTAGGCGTAACCAGTACAGCCACTGGCCTTAATGCTTAAGCGCACCACGGGTTTACCGGCGTCGGCGAGCTTGCGCGCGAAGTGTTGCGCGGCCTTGTCGGTCACAGATACCAGCGGTTGCGCGGGATCGAAAGTGGATACAGTTGACGACACAATAAGTACCTCAGGCCAACAGGGATTTAACTTTTTCGAGCGCGGTAAAGAGCGCATCGATATCAGTTTTATCGGTGTAAATAGAGAAAGATGCTCGGGCCGTGCCCGGCACGCCCAGGCGGTTCATCAATGGCTCGGCGCAGTGGTGACCCGTGCGAATTGCAATCGCCTGGCGATCCAGTAAAAAGCCAATATCGGCTGGGTGCCCGCCCTCTAATAAAAAGCTCAAAACACCCGATTTATTGGCAGCCGTACCCACAATACGCAACCCCTGGCAATCGGCGGCGCGCGCTGTAGCATAGGCCATCAGCTCGCGCTCGTGTTGTTGCAGGCCGCTTAGATCCAAGGCTGCAAACCATTCTACCGCAACGCCAAAGCCAATAACGCCGGCAATGTTGGGAGTGCCGGCCTCTAAACGGTAAGGCAGCGTGTTCCACTTGGCCGATTGGTAGGTGACTTCGCTGATCATTTCACCGCCAGTTTGCCAAACGGGCCATTCGCGCAGCAGCGCTTCACGCCCCCAAAGCACACCAATTCCCGTCGGGCCAAACATTTTATGGCCGGAGAAAGCGTAAAAATCACAACCTATCGCCTGCACATCCACGCCGCCATGGGCGATTCCTTGGGCGCCGTCGATCAGCACCAATGCACCCACGGCTTTCGCCGCGCGGGTCATGTCGATTATGGGATTAACGGTACCCAGTGAATTGGACACGTGCGGAAACGCCACCAAGCGCGTGCGCGGAGATAAGAGCGCGTGAAAGGCCCCCAGATCCAAATCGCCAGAATCAAAAATAGGCGCCACTTTCAACTGCGCACCGCTGCTTTTACAAGCCTGCTGCCAGGTAACAATATTGGCGTGATGTTCCATTTCGGTCACCAGCACTTCATCGCCGGCCGACAACTGTTGCGCCAGTCCGTGCGCCACAATATTAATAGCCTCTGTGGTACCGCTGGTCCAAATCACCTCTTCGCGCGCACCGGCATTGATAAAGCGCGCCAAGGTGTCGCGTGCACCCTCATAGCGGCTGGTGGCCTCATCGGCCAAGCGGTGCGCACCACGGTGCACGTTGCTATTACAGGTGGAGTAATAATCAACCAACGCGTCGATCACGCACTGGGGCTTCTGAGTGGTGGCAGCGTTATCCAGATACACCAAGGGCTTACCATCTATTTGGCGCGCCAAAATCGGAAACTGCGCGCGCACGGCGCTCACATCAAAGCTCATTGCGCCCCCATTTGTGCGAAACGCGCACGCAATATGGGCCGCAGCCAGTTAGCCAAAACCGCATTGGGCATGGCGTCGACCAACTCATTAATAAAACCAAAATTCAGCATGATTTGCGCTTGCGCACGCCCAATACCGCGGCTTTGCAGGTAATACAGTGCCCGCTTGTCCGTTTCGGCGACGGTGGCGCCGTGCGCGCAGCGCACGTCATCGGCGTAAATTTCCAATTCTGGTTTGGTATTAATTTCCGCGCCCGGATTGAGTAACAGGTTGCGATTATTCAATTCCGCCAGCGTTTTTTGCGCATGGCGATGAATGTGAATGCGCCCGTTAAACACAGCACGCGCCTTGCCACCGGCAATGCCGCGCACATTTTCTTCGGTGGTACCGTTGGCACTGGCATGCTCAATGGTGGTGTGTAAATCGAACAGCTCACTGCCATCGAGCAAATACACGGCATTCATTTTTGCCAGCGCAAATTCGCCGGCGTGAATCACATCCACATCAAGGCGCGCCAGATCACTGCCAAAGCCGACCAGCGTGGCGTTCAACTGACTGTGCTCAGCCAATGAAAAGTGACAACCGCCGACACTCATGGCAGCGCCGGTTTGCAAAGCAAACCGATAGTGCTCCAGCGCTGCGTGAGTACCGATTTCATACTCGGCAAAATAGGTAGACATGCAGGGCGCGGACCCCTCGGCGTGCTCGATTACCGAAGCATGGGCATTGGCGCCCAAGCGAACCAACACGCGGCCATGGGCCTGCGCGCCGGCGCGGGTGTGATAGATAATGTGCAGCGGCCGCTCAATGCGCACGCCTGGCGCCACATCAATCACCCAGCCATCGACGGCCAGCACATCGTTCACCAAACCAAACAGGTGGCGCTCTGGCTTCACCCGGCCAAACAATTCCGCCGCCACTTGGGGCGCATCACCCAATGGGCGAATGGTTAACCCCGCGGGTAAATTCTCTGGGATGGTTGCTGGCACGCCGTCCACTAAAACCAACGTTAATGCATCGAGGTCAGCAATGGATGCCACCGCGGCCGAGGCATCGGTATTTGCTGCAAATTCTGCCTGCTCCAGTGCGCGCACCGGCGTGTATTTCCACGCCTCCACTTTGCGACCAGGCCAGCGCGCCGTGCGCAGCAGCGCCAGCGAGGCCTGCCGTTGCGCGGCAAAGGCATCGTTCACCGGTGCGCCGCTGAGTGCCTTTTCTAACCATGGATTCATTGTGCAGCCACCTCGTCCGGGTGATCCGCCAGCCAGCTGTAGCCCTCGGCCTCCAGTTCTTTCGCCAGCTCGGGGCCGCCACTTTTTACAATTTTTCCGTCCGATAACACGTGCACGTAATCGGGTTTGATGTAATCCAATAAACGCTGGTAATGGGTAACGACCACAAAGCTACGCTCGACAGAGCGCTGGCCATTTACGCCATCGGCAACCACTTTCAGCGCATCGATATCCAGGCCGGAATCTGTCTCATCTAAAATACACAAGCGCGGCTCCAATAAAATCATCTGCATGATTTCATTGCGTTTCTTTTCACCGCCGGAAAAGCCTTCATTTACGCCGCGCTTCAGAAACTCCACGGGCAAGTTCACTTGCTTACAGGCTACACGTGCAATCTTCAGAAACTCTGCGGAGCTTAGCGCGGTCTCGCCACGCGCCTCGCGAACCGCGTCAACCGATGCCTTTAAGAACTCCATATTGCTCACGCCGGGAATCTCTACCGGGTACTGAAACGCCAGAAACAAACCCAGTCGCGCGCGCTCTTCGGTTTCCATTTCCAGTAGGTCCTGCCCCTGGAGCGTGGCGGTACCCTGCTCCACTTCGTAGCCTTCGCGGCCGGACAACACGTAACCCAGCGTACTTTTACCGGCGCCATTTGGCCCCATGATGGCATGCAATTCGCCGGGCTTAACCTCTAAGTTCAGGCCTTTCAAAATGGTCTTTTCTTCGACGCGCGCATGTAAATTCTTAATCGATAACATAGAACTATTCCTGAACCTTAACTTAGCCCACCGAGCCTTCTAGGCTGATTTCAAGTAATTTGCCGGCTTCAACCGCAAATTCCATGGGCAATTCTTTAAACACTTCCTTACAAAAACCATTTACGATCATGGAAACGGCTTTTTCCGGATCTAAACCGCGCTGACGGCACAAAAACATTTGGTCGTCACTCACTTTCGAGGTAGTGGCCTCGTGCTCGACAATAGCCGTCGGATTACGGCTCTCCACATAGGGAAAGGTGTGCGCACCGCACTGGTCGCCAATAAGCAGCGAATCGCACTGGGTGAAATTGCGCGCGCCTTCTGCCCCAGGATTCATGCGCACCAAGCCCCGATAGCTGTTATTGCTACGCCCGGCCGAAATACCTTTAGAGATAATGGTCGAGCGACTATTTTTACCGAGATGAATCATCTTGGTACCGGTATCAGCCTGCTGTTTGGCACGGGTCAAGGCCACTGAGTAAAACTCACCGACACTGTCTTCACCCTTCAATACGCAGCTCGGGTACTTCCAGGTAACCGCCGAACCGGTTTCCACCTGTGTCCAACTGATCTTGGCCCGGTTGTGCGCAATGCCCCGCTTGGTGACAAAGTTGTAAATACCACCGCGACCCTCTTCATCGCCTGGATACCAATTCTGCACGGTGGAATATTTAATCTGGGCATCATCTAGGGCCACCAGCTCAACGACGGCTGCGTGCAGTTGATTTTCGTCGCGTTGCGGTGCGGTGCAACCTTCCAGATAGCTCACATAGCTGCCCTCTTCTGCAACAATGAGGGTGCGTTCAAACTGGCCGGTATTCTGCTCGTTGATGCGGAAGTAGGTGGATAATTCCATCGGGCAGCGGGTGCCTTTTGGAATGTATACAAATGAGCCGTCGGTAAACACAGCGCAGTTTAGCGCGGCGAAGAAATTATCTTTCGGCGGCACCACACTGCCTAAATATTTCTGCACCAACTCCGGGTATTTCTGTACGGCTTCTGATATCGGGCAAAAAATCACCCCGGCCTCAGCTAGCTTTTCTCGGAAAGTGGTAACTACCGATACCGAGTCAAACACCGCGTCGACAGCAACACCGGCCAGCATCTGTTGCTCAACCAGAGGGATACCCAGTTTTTCATAGGTGCGCAGCAATTCGGGATCGACCTCGTCCAAAGACTTTGGTTTGTCCTTCATGCTTTTAGGGGCCGAATAGTAGGAGATGGCCTGGTAGTCAATCTTGTCGTAAACCACGTGAGCCCACTCTGGCTCTTCCATCTCCCGCCAGCTCTGGTAAGCCTTTAGGCGCCAGGCCAACATCCACTCCGGCTCTTGCTTCATGGCGGAAATGCGACGAATAACATCTTCGTCCAATCCGGGAGCAAAAGTTTCAGATTCGATAGCGGAAACAAATCCCGCCTCGTACTCGCGCTTTAACGCCTTGTCAATTTGCTCAGTCATAAGACCTTCTACTGCGTTTGCTGGGTGAGACAATCACCTGGCTTTGATGAATTAGATTTAGGCCGCGCTTAGCTGGCCCACCACGTGGCGAATATGGGTCACGGCGCGCGCAATGTCGGCCTCGGAGGTGTAGCGACCAAGCGATATACGCACGGAACTGTGCGCATCGCTATCGCTCAAGCCCATAGCCTTTAACACGTAAGACGGCGCCATGCTGGCCGAGGTGCAGGCCGAGCCCGACGAGATGGCGATATCGCGCAGTGACAGCAGCAATGATTCGCCATCCAAGCCGCTAAAACACACATTCAGATGGGTCGGGCTCACCGACGCCGCGCGACCATTGCGACTCACACCTGGAAGCTCGGCAATACCCGCCCACAACTGCTCTCGCAAGGCGGCAATGCGCGCCATCTCAGTTTCTCGCAATTCAGTGCAAAGCGCCGCTGCGGCGCCGATACCCACTAATTGATGCGTTGCCAGGGTGCCCGATCTGAGCCCCCGCTCGTGACCACCGCCGTGCATTTGCCCGCGCAATTCGCGCGCAATGGCGCGCCGCACGTAGAGCAAGCCCACGCCTTTTGGGCCGTAAAATTTATGCGCAGATAAGCTCAACAAATCCGCATTGAGCGCGCCGACATCGGTGTTCAATTTGCCGGCCGACTGAGCGGCATCCACGTGCAGCAAAACGCCGCGCGCACGGCACAATGCACCAATTGCTTCGATCGGATTGATGGCCCCCACTTCATTATTGACGTGCATCAAGCTGACCAACCGGGTATCTGGTCGCAGCGCATCTTGAACTTGCTGCTCGCTGATGCAACCGTCGGCATCGGGCGTCAGCCAGGTAACCGCCACACCCTTGTCGGCCAGCCATTTGGCGGGATCTATCACCGCCTTGTGTTCGATGACGCTAGTAATCAGATGGCCTTTGAAGTCGACGGCTTCAAACACGCCCTTGAGCGCCAGGTTATTAGCTTCGGTGGCGCCGCTGGTCCAGATAATTTCGCGCGGGTCAGCGGCGAGCAGTGCGGCCACCTGGGCGCGCGCATTCTCCACTTGCTCTTCCGCCTGCCAGCCAAAAATGTGCGAACGCGATGCAGGATTGGCAAAATAGCCATCCTCGGTGAGGCAAGATGCCATCGCCTTAGCCACCGCAGGGTCTACGGGCGTTGTGGCTGCGTAGTCGAGATACACCGGCAAATTCACGGCTGGCTCGCCTCCAGCACCGTCAAGGCTTGCGGCAATGCCTCGGCGGCGGCCTTGGCCCGGGTTTCTTCATCCTGGCGCGAGCACACAGTGCGCACATCGTGGCGCTCCATTAGAGCCGCCAGGCTGATGGAGTTTAAAAACTGATGAATCTGGTCACTGAGGTCACTCCACAAGTTGTGGGTGAGGCACACCTTGCCATTTTGGCAGTTGCCGCTGCCGCCACAGTTGGTGGCGTCGATGGATTCGTTAACGGCATCGATGATCTGCGCCACGAAGATTTGATCCGCCTCGCGACTTAACCGATAGCCACCCCCCGGTCCGCGCACACTGGTAACCAATTCAGATTGCCGCAGCTTGGAAAACAATTGCTCCAGGTATGACAGCGAAATCTCCTGGCGCTTGGAAATATCGGCGAGGCTCGTGGGTCCGTGCTGAACGTGCATGGCCAGATCCAACATGGCTGTGACCGCATAGCGACCTTTAGTCGTCAGTCTCATAGGCGTATTCCATCCAATCAATGCCCTACTTTCAGGAGGGGCATTATAAATACCCCACTAACACAGTCAAGTATAAGCCTGAGCAAAACACTAAGGTATTACTTTTTTGGCCCAACCTCCGCTTCGGCCAACCTGGCCTCTAGCTCGGCGATTCGATTGGCCGCGTGAAACTGGGCATTCTGGGTGGCCGTAAGAATGCCGCGCAGGATATTTAGCTCCATCTGATCCAAGCGGGCCCGGTTGTAGAGCCTGCGCAGGCGCGTCATGGTTTGGCGCGGGTTGTCGTGGGTGATGAAATCCAGTTTTTCGAGGGTGTCTTGCAGGTGACGGTAGTAATACTCTAACTCCTGATTGTTGGCGGGCGGCTGATCCCATTCGTCAAAATGGGGCTCGATGCCGTCGCGCTCGGTCAACATAGTCATGCGCAACTCGTAACAGACCACTTGCACGGCGGTGGCGAGATTCAAAGCGGAATAAGCTTCATTGGCCGGAATGTGCAAATGGATATTGCACATTTGCAGCTCCTCATTGGTCAAGCCTCGATCCTCGCGACCAAACACAATGGCCACCGGGTGCTGTTTGGCTTCGCGCGCCACCTGGCCGGCCGCCTCTTTAGGTGTTTGAATCGGCCAGGGAATACTGCGCCCTCGGGCACTGGTACCAATGACCAAGCCACAATCGGCCACCGCGGCCTCCAGGGTGGGTACTACCGTGGCACCATCGAGCACATCCTCGGCATTACCTGCGCGCCAAGTGGCCTCCGGAGCCGGGTATTCGCGCGGTTCAACCAGCCATAAATCAGCTAGCCCCATGTTTTTCATGGCTCTCGCAGCGCCACCGATATTGCCCGAAGCCTTGGTATTGACCAGCACAATACGTACCTTGCTAAGCCAATCTGCGGTTTGCTGGTTGGTCATTTTTTTCACCCACGTCTGAAAATGGCGCGCAGTGTATCAAAAGCCCGATTCAAGTCCCACTGGCGACTGCGATTGCCGCTATGCTTAGCAACACTGTGCTGTTATAATCCGCGCCCCTCATTTACCCCGCAGCCTGCCCAAGCAAGGCGCTGCACCGCGGTAACTGCGCTCTCTAACATTCAACTGCCCTGTCGGAGTCCCCATGGAACCCATGCTGACCATTGCCCTGCGCGCAGCGCGCAAGGCCGGAGAATTGATAGAACGCGCCATGGAGCGCGTAGATTTTGTTGCCATTGAAGCAAAAGGCCAAAATGACTTTGTTACCGAAGTTGACAGGGCCGCTGAAAAAGAGGTGATTTACCACCTGCGCAAAGCCTACCCAGACCACAATATTCGCGGCGAAGAAGGCGGCTTTAATGCGGGCAAGAGCGGCGACAGCGAATACGAGTGGATCATCGACCCACTCGACGGCACCACCAATTTCATTCACGGCATCCCCCACTTTGCCGTATCCATTGCATGTAAACGCAAAGGCGTCATTGAGCATGCAGTGGTGTACGACCCCATCAAGCGCGAAGAATTTACTGCCAGCAAAGGTAAAGGCGCCATGCTCAACGGCCGACGCATTCGTGTAACCGCGCGACGCGGCCTGGAAGGCGGCTTAATTGGCACCGGCATTCCCTTTAATGGCTGGGCGCTCGAGCACATTAATCCCTACCTTGCGGCCCTGCAGGAAATTGCCGGTCAAACTGCCGGTATCCGCCGTGCGGGTTCAGCCTCTCTGGATCTGGCCTATGTGGCCGCCGGGCGCTTTGATGGCTTCTGGGAAATGAACTTGAACGAGTGGGACATCGCCGCCGGCGTTTTACTGGTCAAAGAAGCCGGCGGGCTAATTTCCGATTTCAAAGGCGGCAACAGCTACCTGGAAAATGGCAATATTGTGTGCGGTGGCCCCAAGGTATTCAAACCACTGTTGCAAATTGTGGGCGGCCACATGGGCCACGTACAAAAGTAACCCACGTTGGGCCTGGCAACAGGCCCTAGCTGACCAATTTATTGAGCGTATGAATCAGCGCGTTGATGTCGATAGGCTTGGTCAAATACTCGAAAAAACCCGCCTTTCGACCACGCTCAATATCAAAGCTCATCGCATTTGCCGAGAGCGCCACCACCGGTATTTTTTCCGTACTTGGATCGGTTTTCAACACCTCTAAGACTTCAAAACCGTCCATACCGGGCAGGTTAATATCCAAAATAATGATATCGGGCTGAAAGGTGCGGGCTTTATACAACCCCAAAAACGCCTCTTCTGCCACTTCCAACTGCAACTTATCAAAGCGACTACAAAACTGCTTGATGACGCGAATGTTAGAGGGATTATCTTCGATATACAGCACGCGATGCGGAGTGGAAATGGTCAGTTCCGCCCGCGCCACAGGCGTGTGCGTATGCTGATGCGCTACGGCATCTTGCTGTGCCGATTTTTGAAACGTCAACCAAAATGTTGTGCCCTGCCCCTCCCTACTTTCAAAATCGATGGTGCCGCCCATCATTTCCGTTAGGCGGCGGGTGATCACCAGACCAACACCACTGCCTTCAATTTTTCCACCCTCGGCACCGAGTCGATTAAAGGGCTGGTACATTTCCTTGTGCTTGGATTTTGGTATTCCCACGCCCGTGTCGCGCACACCTATGCGCATGTGCTCTTCGTCGGGCATATAAAACACCACCTCAACGGAGCCACCCATGCGGTTGTATTTTATGGCGTTGCTCATCAAATTGAGCAACACCTGCTTGAGCCGCACACTGTCTGCGTGAATATAAGTGTTGCTCCACTTGCGAAAATCCACGCTCACTTTAATGGCACGAGTCTCTGCCAGCGATTGCACTAACTGTACACACTCGCGCACAACCCGCGCAGGCAATACCGGCTCCAGTGAAAGCGACAATTTGCCCGATTCTATTTTTGCCAAATCCAGCACGTCGTTAATCAACTGCAAAAGGTGTGTGCCAGCCTTGCGAATTTCGCGAATATTTTCCAGCTGTTCGCCACTGAGGTTGCTGTCGTAATCAAACAATTGAGCAAAGCCCATAATGGCATTCAGGGGTGTGCGCAGCTCGTGGCTCATACTTGACAAGAATTCGGACTTGGCGCGATTGGCGCGCTCGGCAGCCTCTTTGGCAAGCATGACGCGCTCTTCCGCCTCCTTTAGCAGCGTAATATCCATATTACTGCCCGCCATACTGACCACTTCACCCTGACTATCGAGCGCCGCCGAGCCGCGCCCCTTAATCCAGCGGTAGCGCCCGTCCACGGCCTTCATTCGGTACTCAATATCAAAGGGGCGATTGTGAGCAATATGATCTGCCAGCATCGCCTTGAAGCGCGGCACATCTTCCGGGTGCATTAATTCGTACCATGCCTGCAGCCGATTGCGCCCTCGCGTGAGCACCGCATCGTTTTCCTCGTAGCCGAGCATCTCCCAGCAGCGATTGGAAAAATCTAACGCTTTATTCTCCCGGTTCCACTCCCAAATTCCATCGTTGGAGGCTTTGATTATGCGTTCGTGGCGGGCTTCGCTTTCGCGCAGTTTGGCTTCAATGTTCTTGTGTTCAGAAATGTCAAAGTTCACACCCGAAAGGTAGGCCACCCTGCCATCACCGCCCTTATAAGAGAGGCCGCGCGCCTGAGTCCAACTAAACTCACCGGAGGCCTTGCGAATGCGATAAATCACATCGTAGGGCTTACCGCGCACAATATGCGCCTCAATGGCCGATTGAATCACTGCCACATCGTCGGGATGCACAAACGCAAACAAGTCCTGACCGCTATCGACGGCGGCACGGGCTGCTCGGTCATAACCCAAGCGCTCCCAAAATTCGCCCTCCCAATAGAGCTTGTTACTTTTTAGGTCCCACTCCCAAAAACCACATTGGCTGCCCTTGAAAATACGCTGATAACGAATAACACGTTCGCGCAGTTCCTCCGGGCTGGCAGCGCTTACTTGCTCTGGCGTCAGCGACAAATAGCGCTGCTTCGCCTGTGTGCCTGGGGTTGGTGTTGATTCGTTCATAGGGACGGGCCAATTTGGGATCTATTCAAGAAATATATCGCACTGGGCACAAAAAAGGCGACCGAAGTCGCCTCTATTTTAGCCGCCGTTAGGGCATATCATCCACTTCGGCACCCTCTTTCACCGGAGGCATTAAATCCTCTTTGGTGATATGTAGGCTCAACAACAGGTTGGATGCCACATAGATAGAAGAGTAGGTACCAATCACAATACCCACCAGCAATGCCGACGAGAAGCCGCTGAGCAATTCGCCACCATAGAAAAACAACACCAGCAATACGATTAACGTAGTACCCGAAGTCATCAAAGTACGGTCGAGGGTTTGTGTAAGCGAGGCGTTTACCACCTCTAATGGTTCGGTTTTGCGCAAGACTGGGAAGTTTTCCCGCACTCGGTCGAACACCACGATAGTATCGTTCAACGAATAACCGACCACCGCCAACACAGCCGCCAGTACCGACAGATCAAAGCCAATTTTCATGACCGAGAAAAAGCCCAGCGTAATAATTACGTCGTGCGCAAGCGCGGCAACGGCGGCCAGTGCGAACTTCCACTGAAAGCGCATGGCCACGTAGGCCATCACCACAGCGAGTGCGAACAACATACCAATACCGCCACTGTCGCGCAGCTCTTCACCTACCTGGGGGCCCACAAATTCAACCCGGCGCAAATCGATTTGGCCGGCCTCTTCTGCCGTTAGCAGCCCCACAACTTCATCGCCAAGGCTCTCTGAAAAGTCCTGCTGCATGCGAATAAGCACGTCTTCATCCGAGCCAAAATTCACCACGACGACATTGCTATAGTCTGCCTCGGTCAATATGCCGCGAATTTTTTCAAGGTCGGCTTTGTGCTCATAGCGCACTTCAATCTGCACGCCGCCCGTGAAGTCCAGCCCAAACTCCAGGCCATTGATGGCTAGCGATGTGATAGAGCCGAGTAGCAACAAACCGGAAAACACCGTGGCAATCGCCCGGCCGCCCATGAAATTGATCACTTTTTTTGCAATAGTCATGGTCTGCTCCTCAAATCCACAGCTTCTTAACGTTGCGACCGCCGTAGAGGGTGTTGATCACCATCCGCGACACCATAATGGCCGTAAACATCGAGGTTAAAATACCCAGGCTTAAGGTCACCGCAAAGCCTTTAACTGGCCCAGTACCAATGGCATAGAGAATCACCGCCACTATCAGTGTGGTGACGTTGGCATCGAGAATGGTGGTAAAGGCGCGCTCATAACCCGCATTGATCGCCGATTGCGTAGGCAAGCCGTTGGCCACCTCTTCCTTGATGCGAGAGAAAATCAACACGTTCGCATCCACCGCCATACCCACGGTTAACACGATACCGGCAATACCGGGCAGCGTTAAGGTTGCGCCCAACATTGACATACAAGCCGCCAACAACACCACGTTTGCCGCCAGTGCAATATTGGCGGCGATGCCGAAGACCTTGTAGTACAGGAGCATAAATATCAAAACGATGGCGAAGGCAATTTGCACCGACAAAACACCTACGCGAATATTTTCGGCACCCAATGACGGGCCAATGGTGCGCTCTTCGACAAAATACATGGGCGCAGCCAGTGCACCGGAGCGCAGCAACAGTGCCAGCTCCGAGGCTTCAGCAACATTGTCCAGACCGGTAATGCGAAATTGCACCCCCAGAGCACTTTGAATCGTGGCCAGGGAAATAATTTTCTTCTCCACAATCTGCCGGGGTGTTACCACCTCTTCACCGTCGGCATTGGTGGTGCGATCCAAGCGGGTTTTGTATTCGATAAACAACACACCCATCCGACGCCCAACGTTGGAGCGGGTTGAGCGGTGCATCTTGGCACCACCGGCGCTATCGAGGTTAATGTTTACCTGCGGCTGATTGGTTTCTGGATCGAAGCTACTCTGTGCTCCACTGACGTGGTCGCCCGAAATAATCAATTGGCGCTCTAAATAGGCACCGCCTGTGCGGCGCTGATCCGCCTCGCTGCGAAAATCAAAATGCTCTTTATTAGTAACCAGTTCGCTCGGCTTGGCCTCTAAACGGAATTCCAAGTTGGCGGTTTTGCCGATTACTCGCTTGGCTTCGGCAGTATCCTGTACGCCCGGCAGCTCTACGACGATACGGTTGCGCCCCTGGCGCTGTACAATGGGCTCGGACACACCCAGCTCGTTCACACGATTGCGCAGGGTTGTCAGGTTTTGGCTCACCGCGTAGTTTTCAATTTCGCGAATAGCCGCCTCGGTAAACGTGGCAGTCACAGCAAAGGTGCCATTATCACTGTCCATCACTTCACGCGCTAAATCTGCAAAATCTTTGCGAAAGATATCCTCTGCGGCATCGCGGTCTTCGGCCGTTCGGAACACCGCCTTAATCACACCCTGGTCACTCAAATCTACCGACACATAGCGAATACGCTCTTCGCGTAACTTGCCTTTAAATTCAGCAATGCTGGACTCCTGACGCTTGGCAATGGCGGAGGCCGTATCCACTTCCATCAAAAAGTGCACACCGCCCGACAAATCCAGCCCCAGTTTCATCGGGCCGGCACCCAGAGCCATCAGCCATTCCGGTGTTGTGGGCGCCATGTTTAAGGCAACCACAAAGCGGTCGCCCAGCGCGCGCTGGATGATCCGCTTGGCAGGCAATTGATCTTCCACGCGCTTTAAGCGGATGAGGGCCGCTTTATCGGTCACCGTCTCACCGAAATGTTCGATACCCTCGGCTTCCAGTGCGCCAGCAGCTGTGTTCAACACCGTTTCATCCAACACCATAGCGCTGGACTCACCAGAAATTTGCACCGCTGGGTCTGGCGCGTATAGGTTAGGCATGGCAAACACAAAGGCCATGGCAATGACTGCCAGTATCAGCAGGTTCTTCCACAGGGGGTAGCGATTCAGCATAGTGGTTTCCGTCGCGGGCAGCGCCTTGCCGCCCTTTTATTTTGAATTGTGCAAATTTTGACCAAGGAGTGCACAGGCACTTTCTTATTCTTCCTGTCAAAATGAGGGCACAAGCTCCCGATTACAAGGCTCGCGATTATACCCGCTTAACGTGACGCAACAACCGCTTGATCGGGTCCTGGCGGCACAGGCTTGCCCTGACGTCCGTAGAAGTCGGCCACATAGGCCTCTAAGCGGCCCTCGTCAATGGCTTCGCGCAGCTCGGCCATCACTCGCTGGTAAAAGCGCAAATTGTGAATGGTATTCAATTGCGCCCCCAGAATTTCATTGCATTTATCTAGGTGGTGCAAATAAGCGCGGCTGAAATTCTGACAGGTATAACAATCGCAGGCGGCATCCAGCGGGCTGGTGTCGTGGCGGTGACTGGCATTGCGAATTTTGATGACCCCGGTGGTCGTGAACAGGTGACCGTTGCGCGCATTGCGCGTCGGCATAACGCAATCGAACATGTCCACACCGCGGCGCACCCCCTCTACCAAGTCTTCTGGCTTGCCCACGCCCATCAAGTAGCGCGGCTTGTCGGCGGGCATTTCGGGCACGATGTGATTAAGAATGCGCACCATATCCTCTTTGGGCTCGCCGACCGACAAGCCACCAATTGCGTAACCATCAAAGCCGATATCCATCAATCCCTGCAGCGATTCAGAGCGCAGGTCTTCGTACATGCCGCCCTGTACAATGCCAAACAATGCCGCCGGGTTGTCTCCGTGCGCCTCTTTAGACCGTTTAGCCCAACGCAGACTTAAGGCCATTGACGTACTCGCTTGCTGCTCCGTGGCAGGGTATGGCGTGCACTCGACAAAAATCATCACGACATCTGACCCCAGGTCGCGCTGCACCTGCATGGCGATTTCGGGGTTCAGCTCCACCGGGCTGCCATTAATAGGCGATTTAAAGGTAACACCCTGCTCCGTGATTTTGCGCATTTTACCCAGGCTAAACACTTGGAAACCGCCAGAGTCCGTCAAGATGGGTCCCTGCCACTGAATAAAGTCGTGCAGATCACCGTGCGCCTTGACCACTTCTGTGCCCGGGCGCAACATCAGGTGAAAGGTATTGCCCAAGATGATCTGTGCCCCCGTGGCTTCAATATCGCGAGGCAACATGCCCTTTACGGTGCCGTAGGTTCCCACGGGCATAAATGCGGGCGTTTCCACCACGCCACGCGGAAAACGCAGGCGCCCGCGGCGGGCCCGGCCATCGGTGGTATCCACCTCAAACTGCATAAAAGACACGGTTAAACTCCGGGTTGATCGCCCACATGCTCTTCGTGAGCCAGCGGGTTGTGAGTAATAAACATGGCATCGCCATAGCTGAAAAAGCGGTAGCGCTCTGCCACCGCCTCGCGGTAGGCATCCATGGTGTGCCGATAGCCCGCAAATGCCGACACCAGCATCAACAGTGTGGACTCGGGCAAGTGAAAATTGGTGACCAGGGCGTCCACCACTTTATAGCGGTAGCTGGGGTAAATAAAAATCTGCGTTTCGCCCTGATAGGGCTGAATTTCGCCGCTTTGCGAGGCGGTTTCCAGGCAGCGAACAGAGGTGGTGCCCACGGCGATCACGCGCTTACCGGCCGCCTTGGTAGCCCGAACCAGTTCGCACACCTCGGGCGTCACCTCCATAACCTCGCTGTGCATCTTGTGTTCTAATACATTGTCCACCCGCACCGGCTGAAAAGTACCCGCACCCACATGCAAGGTCACAAAGGCCAACTGTACGCCTTTATCTGCCAGCGCCTTGAGTAGCCGCTCGTCAAAATGCAGGCCCGCCGTGGGGGCCGCCACAGCGCCGGCTTTTTTGCTGTAGACGGTTTGGTAGCGCTCGCGATCGGCGGCCGCATCGGCCCTGTCGATGTAGGGCGGCAATGGCATATGGCCAATCGTTTCCAGCAACTCCAGTGCCGGCGACTCGAATCGCAGCAAAAACAGTGCGTCTTCGCGCCCCTCGACATGGACAGTTGACCCATCTTCCAGCACCAAGAGCGACCCCGGCTTAGGCGACTTGCTGGCTTTCACGTGCGCCTTCACATTAAAGCGGTCAACGACCCGCTCAACCAGCACTTCAACCTGCCCCCCCGACGCTTTTTTACCAAATACGCGGGCCGGAATGACCCGAGTGTCGTTAAACACCATCAGGTCGCCTGGCTCAACTGCGTGCAGCAATTCGGCAAACTGACCGTGGGACAATGCACCGGTTGCGCCATTAAGGCTCAGGAGCCGGCTGCCAGTACGTTCTGGCATCGGATTGCGAGCGATAAGCTCATCGGGAAGTTGGTAGTTAAAATCTTGCCTGCGCATGGCGATGGTCAATATCTGATCAGTTTTGAAAAAAGGACGGCAAGGGTATAGCAAAAGCCTCGCCGCGCCAATTCCCGCGCCAGCGATTCTTTCACACAACTCGGGCGAAAATCAGTTGACGGCCAGAAAGTCGCCGCTATAATCACGCACTCGCTACGGCACAGGCCGCAGCCGGTGTTATTAACGCGCGAATTATGGCTTTTAAAGCAGTGCGCCTTAAACACCCACAGTTTTATGCCAGAGTGGTGAAATTGGTAGACACAGTGGATTCAAAATCCACCGCCCTTAAAAGCGTGCCGGTTCGAGTCCGGCCTCTGGTACCAAATAAAATTTATCTATAGATAAATCAATGACTTAGCCGACCTTGCGTCGGCTTTTTCATATGTGGATTTTAATCCACCCCCCTCTAAAATGTGCAAAAAAACCTCAAAAAATCGGCTTTTTTTCAAACGTTCTGCACAAAAAAAATACAGCTAAGAACCAAAGTGTCAACGATGTGTCAACGCGAATTGCTATCGCCGCAACTCCATCGTTGTGGGGCACAAAAAGAACGAAGCCACACTCTACAAATGCGATGAAATTGCTCCATAAAAGACACCCCTCTCTATAAATGAGACGCCTAATTCCGATCTTGCGCTGAATTAATTGTCACTAGCAAAAGCCTCCACTGAGAAAGGGTCTTGTCTGGGCCTAGGCTAAGACAATAGGCCCGATTTATTGCAACATTAAGACCCCTTAGGATAAGCAATACTACTGAGGCGATTCACTCAAGACTCAAAGGAAACTGGCGAAGATTGCCTGTGTAGCTTCGCCCTACTACAGATACGACAAGCTGCTATGATTACAATTTTTAACTAGGAATCTGAACACTAACGGTGATAGCAAAACTAAAATTAAGCGGATTACAGTAGAAACACCTGGCAACAAATACCCAATTAGGATTAATATTTTCTAACGGGACATATAAAGAGAAAAAAAATGGACGGCCTATTACATCCTGCAAAAAAAGAAAAGCTAATCCAACAAGTGGCCAGCATGCTAAATGAAATCAATGTAACAGCTGGGTTTCACATGAATAAATTAGCCTACGATCTACTAGAAAACATTGATAAATCAATTTCAAACGACAAAAAACTTTTCGAAAAATTAAAATCTTGGATTTCAGAAAACCCTCTAACAGATTTTATTAAGAACGAAATTATCGAAGCTTCCTTATCAGAATACTGGAAGAACTCTGAAGACAACAATCAAACAGTAAATATATTAGACATCCCAGCTTTTACCAACACAAATGAGGCAGCAAAAAAAATAATAGAAAAACTTGAAAGACTACCTAACAGATACGTATACAAATACGAACTAGACGAATTAATTCCAAATCTAGAAAAAAACTCAAAAATAGAATTATCCGAAAATATTATCATCCATCAAAACCTTTCAAGCAACCGAAGCAACAATTTCGGCAATAGAGTTAACAAAACATTAGGCTTAGAAAGACTTCGTGGACCAACACTAAAAACGACCATAGATATATCTGTAGAAGGTTACCATCATAAACTGATGAAATCGAATACAGACAATCTTTCCGACTCCAAAATTAAAGAGATACTAGGCCTAATGCTGGCCACAAATATTATTGCCTCATCCCCATATCAAGACTACAACGACGTACAATTCACTCAAAGCATCTACAGAATAGACGACACACATTCAACCCCTATCTTTAGCGAAGATATGGATAGAGAGATAATTAATGGCGTTAAAACAATTTATTATAAGAAATCGAAACCGGGGATATTTTCGAAAGAAGAAAATGATATATATTTTCAAAAAATTTCATTGGTTAAGAGTGCTTATAATTCGAATTCATCGAGCGATGCACTAAGACATGCCGCAACCTGGGTATTTGATAGCACAGCAACGACCAATCACCTCTTATCCTATATTCAACTCACTACAGCTATAGAAATTTTATACGGAGACAAAGATAAGTCTGACAATTTAGGTATCGGTGAACTAATAAGAAACCGTATTTCCTATTTTCTTGGAAAAAGCACAACAGAAAGAAAGCTAATATCAGATGAATTCAAAGAGATTTACAGAGTTAGAAGTAAAATCGTACATATCGGACATAATAATCTGTCTAGCTCTGACTATAGACTCTATTCCAATTTAAAATTGTTAGTGAATAGACTTATAAGGGAGGAGTTAATACTTCTGAGCAAGGAAGACCCTGAAGAACTTGCAGTATACAACTGAAAATATTCTTAAAAAATCAAGTGCTAAACTATACATCGCCCTTATGATGAAATACTACCCCCTAAAAACGCCTACCTTACATGTCAAAGTATCTCAGATAATCAATAAAATTACTTTTATGGAACAAAAAGGACGAGCGCTTAAGTTACTATCGAGGGACGGCTACGATTTAAAATTTAACTAAATTGAAACAATCCAGGAAAAAAAAGCGCCTAACGGCGCTTTTTTTATGTTTGATCAGATATTAAAGTCTTAAGTTAAAGAGGCAAACGAACATCCATTGTGGGAAAATGGGCAACCACAGAAAGCTCGCCACCCATCGCTTCGACATACTTAGAAACAGATGAAATCAACATATCATCGCGCTTCTCCAATCGCGATATCGAAGCCTGCGTAATCTGAAGAATCTCCTCCAGCTCCTTTTGTGTGATATCTAATTTTTGGCGAATATCTGCAAGAGACATCACAACAAGCTCTTGAAGAGCTTCTTTTTTGGCCTGAGCCACAATAGCCGGATCAGTCTTAGCCTCAAGTTCGCTTAGCGAAATTGTTTTCATAACCACCTCATTCCCATTATGTAACCTCTGCCGCATAAGACTCTAGATAAGCCTTAAAACGACCTTCGGCAATTGGTACGTTCACTGCGTACCAGCGGCTGTTACCGCCTTTATACCCACCTAATAAGCAAAGTGGATTTCTGTCTGGCCCATAAGCGTACAGCACACGAATAGGCCCTTCTTTAGTAGAAACTCGTAACTCACGCAACCCCATCGAGGACTGCTCGATGCTTGACGAGTGAGGGAAACCAAGCTGAACCCCCTTAATCGCCAACAAATTCAAAACCTTTAAAACTTTCACACTGTGCGGTTTAGGCAGGCTATGAAACCAAACATCAAACTCTTCCGTTAACTGAACATTCACTGACATCTAGACTCTCCGATCAAAACATGACCAAATTATAGCTCTAGATGAATATGCAGTCAACTGTATATTTCATAAGGCAAATATAGCTCTTTTATTAAGTGATTACAAGGGTAAGCTGTGGGCAAATTGGGGATAAAAGGGAAAATGTCACGCCAAATTAGCCATACAACCAGGCCTAATCGGACATGCACTGATAGGTAGTAGCCTTTATGGTAATTAGCGGTACTCCAAGGTAACACTGGACGTCGACCAGGAAGACAGTAGCTCTATTGTAACGGCCACTGATTTCATACCAAGTAGCCGCAACTAGGTGTCCAGAAAAAGTTAAATGTTTATCACATTGCCGAATGACGATTAGATCATTTCAAAATCAAAAACATTAGCATTTGAAACCAGCCTTCTAGCTCCCATATCGTGTCAACAAAATGTCAACGCAAAGGTGTAACTACAAGGGTAAACGTGCACGAATATAAGCTAAAAGCCGCGAACTATGGCGAAACATGGCGGAACGTGCACCTATTTTACGGATTCAAAATCCACCGCCCTTAAAAGCGTGCCGGTTCGAGTCCGGCCTCTGGTACCAACACGAAAGCCTCGTCCAATTGGACGGGGCTTTTTTGTTGGTACCAGAGGTCGGCGAGTGCAGGCACCCCGGTTCGACAAACTGTGCAACAGTTTGAACGAGCGCCAGCGAAGCCCCGCAGGGGTGGCAATAGCCCCTAGGCTATTACCATTAATCCGGCCCTGCCCTTGCCAAATAAAGACCTCTCTCATTGAATGGAGCTTTTGGGACAGCACTTAT
>NZ_JBTUOC010000080.1:0-28012 GCF_058345725.1 Simiduia sp.
GATGATTTTTTCCGCGAAACTCAGGCCCTGGCCCCTCGCATGGAGCATGTAGGTGCCCGGGGACAGTTTTGGGCTTATGATTATCCTGTGGGTTCCCCGGCTGAGCTTCGGCCGAAGCTCAAAGACCTTTCGTCCTGTGGGATCAGAGAGGGTTATGTCCACGCGCCCGGCCCTGGAAAGGCTCAGCTCCACGAACAATGGGCCCCGGGAGGGATTGGGCCACGCGCGAGCCCGGGGCGCCAGGGGCAAGGCCTGTTGCCGCTGGCTGGTGGGCAGCGGCAACAGCTGTAACAACTGCCAACCCAGGGCGCAGCTATCGGTGACTTCGGGCAGCGCCAGGGCGCTGACACTGGGGTGGCTTTTCAATTGGGCCAAAACCTCAGCCAGGCCGTCCCAGTCCGCCAGCGGCTCGGACCCGTCGGGACCCACATCAACGGCGTTGCAGACTTCGCACTGCCCCATTATCAGGCCGTCGGGTTGAGTGTTGTGCGCTAGAACTCGCTGCACTCGCTGACCTTCCACCGTAATGCCGAGCAGTCCATCGGGCAGCGCATCCCAATCGACAATAGACACTTCGACCCCGAGCGGGAAAAAGCTGGCCGGGCCCGTGTCCGCGCCTTCGTAGATCTGGGTAATGACAAAGCCCCGGCCGGCCCGCAGTTGCCGGCGCAACATGTCCACATAGCGGGGTTCAAATATCCGCAGCGGCAGGCGAGTGCCGGGCAGCGGCATAAGCCGCAGCGGGAACAGAGGCCACTCAGTTGCCATCGGCTGCGACGGGCGCCGCGGACTCTGCGCCAAAGGGTTTGAGCAAGAGAATCAGTTTGGGTAGCAGCGTTAAGGCCGCCAATATCGCCGCCAGCATCGCCAGTGCCGTGAGCAAACCAAAATACACAGACGGAATAAAGTTAGACAGCGCCAAGATAGAAAAGCCCTGAATAATAATGACCGAGGTGTAAAACAACGCCCGACCAATGGAGCCATGGGCTCGGTGCATGGCCGGCAGGTAGCGACCCACGGCGGTAAACTCCGCCCGAAAGCGATGAATATAGTGAATGGTATTGTCCACCCCTATGCCCACCACGATGGCGGCGATGGTGATGGTCATCATGTCCAGCGGAATGCCCGCCAAGCCCATCACGCCCAGCACCACGGAGGCCGCCAACAAATTGGGCAAAATACCAATCAACGCCAGCAACAGGCTGCGGAACAATAGACTCATCATCAGGGCGATACCGAGAAACACCGCGCCCAGCGTTACGATTTGCGAGTGAAACAGGCTTTGCAACATGTTGTTGTACAGCACCAGCACGCCTGAGAAATTCACCTGCGCTGGCGTCAGACCCATTTCCGGGCTCAGCGCGTAGGCCCGAATTTTGGCAATCAATTCAGCCCTTCGCAAATTGGGGTCCGATTCTTTCACACGCAAGGTAATGCGCGCCTGGTTGTGCTCGGCCGACAAATAGGGCGCCACTAATAGCCGCTGTACCGACTCTGGCAGCGATTGTCGCACCACCGCCAGCTCGAAGTCGTTCAGCGGACCGCCGTTAATGTCGCGGGCCACTTTATAGGCGGTGGCGAGCGACTGCACCTTGCCGACCTCGGGCAGGGTATCTAAATAGTCGTGCAAGCGTTCAATTTGAGCCAGTCCTGCACCGGTAAACCAATAGCTTTCGCGCGGCGCCGTCTGGGGGTTATGTTCGGAAAAGGGGTCCACCTCGGCAAAGGGGTCGGCCTCCATAACCGGTTCGGGCGCATCGAAGGGGTCCTGGGTATCGAAGGCGTCAACTTCGTTAAAGGGGTCGTCGGCGGCCTTGTTTACTTCTAGCGCCGGCGGCAAACCGTCCAACAGAATATCGAGCGTGGCCGTGCCACCCAGGTGCTGATCGATCACCGTCATACCCTGGTAGATCTCGGTGCTGGGCCGGAAGTAATCGATAAACCGGTTTTCCACCTTGAGCTGACTGATACCCAGGCCACTGACCACCGCCAACAATAGCGCGGCCACCAGTACCCAGCCGCCAAAGCGCTCGGTTAGTCGCGCAAAGATTAGCGTAAAGGCGGGGTTGTCGTCGGCCTTGGCCGCTGCTGCCAAGCGCTCGCGGCCGGCCCACATCAGACCCGCGGGAATGATAATAAACGCCAGGGAGGTGGCCACACCCAGGCCGATCACCATCATCCAGCCAAAATCCATGACTGGCCGAATGTTGCTAATGACCAGCGAGGCAAAGGCCACCATTGTGGTCATCACCGTGTAAACAATCGGCTTGATCATGAGTTTTACGGTGGTCTCCACCAGCCGCTGCTGATCCCAGTCGGGTTGATGGGCCACCAGCTCGCGGTAGCGCACCACTAGGTGAATGGTGATAGCCAATCCGATGATCATCAACAGCGCCACAAAATTGGAAGAGATCACCGTCAGGCGCCAATCGATCCAGCTCAGCCAGCCGAGCATCGCTAACACAGCGCCCACGCTGGTCATCAGCGGCAATACCACAAATACCCAGTTGCGGAAGATGACGACCATTAGCACGACAATAAACGCCAAAATTGCCGAGCCGAATACCACCAGATCGCTTTTAATGAAGGCAATCATGTCGGCGGTAATCATGGTCACCCCGCCTAAATAAATTTGGGCGCGGTCTTTATAGCTCGCCACTATGTCGCGCACGCGCGCGACGCGCGCCGTTGCACGCTCGGCTTCCGCAGTGCGGTAGGCGAGAAATTCGGCACTAACCGCCGACAACTGCGCCTGTTGCTCCGCGTTCAACAGACCTTTTTTGGCCGCGGCGCGCAGGTTGTCGCGCTCGCGAACCAGGCTGATATAGGTTTCATCCACCGCTAAATTCAACAGCAAGGCTGTCGTCTGACCGTCGGGACCCAATAACATGTCGCGGTACACCGGGCTCTCTAAAAACTCCTGGCGCGCCAGCTGGCGGTCTATGCCCGCGTCGCTGAGCGTCGGAAGGTCGGTGAGGTCGCCCATGCCCACCACGGGGCTGTACAGGAGCGGTACGTTGAGGATGCTATTGATGCCCACAACGCCTTGCACCTGGGTCAACTCGGCCTGTAACTCGGCCAGGGTGGCAAGGCTCGCGTCCGACATCAGAGGGGCATTGGGACGGTAGGTGACCACCAGAAAGTCACCCGACTGGTAGCGCTTGGCAATCTCGCGGAAATAATCCACCGCCGCGTCCTGCTCGAGAGTCAGTGAATCCGCCGAGGCATCCAGCTTAAAATTGGGCAAGCCGGTGCCGAGGGCCGCTAAAACAAGCAACACCAAGGTGAGCGCCGCGCGCGGGCGCAAGATCACTAAGCCGCGATACACGCGGTATAAAAACTGAGCCATGAGGTATCTGAAGGTGGTGGCCGTCCTTGAAGAAGGCATTATGGTGGAGTAGTCGCTGAAATTAAACTACCGTTTAAATCTATTGACCGAAGATTCCTAACACTTGAGCGTGCAACACCATATGGCGGCGCAGCCTGAGAATTCAAGCCTTGGGCGCCATTAAAACCACGCAGCGCCCACGGGAAGAACACGCGTACCAGACCTGCGGCCCCTGCTCTGCAGCGCGAACTTAGCGCTTGAGGTTAAGCATTCAGCGCACTCAGAAATTTCAGTTATAATCCCCCGCTCGGGAATCGGGCTCAGGGATGATTCATCGGCACAAGCTTGATAGACGGCATGTATAAAATTCAGTTGAAAGGTCAGTCAGGCGAATCCCATTGGATAGCCGAGAAAAACGTGGTACTCGGCAGTGCCGCAGATTGCACGCTGGTTGCCAAGGGCGCCGAGCCCCATCACGCCCGCCTGATCACCCAGAACAACCACCTGATCCTGCGCGACAATCGCAGCCAATCCGGCAGCTTTGTGAACGGGCAGCGAGTCACCGAGCGCGAGTTATTTCCCGGCGACACCCTGCGCCTGGGCGAGGCCGAACTGGTGGTGCTGGGCCCTGACGACGCCCTCTCGCCGGCCGACAACAGCCACCTGGCCAAGCGTTGGTGCCTGGTGAGCGACAGTAGCTGGTTGGCCGGTCAGGAGTTTGTCATTGCGCCAGGCGTATCGGCCATCGGACGCGGGGCCCAGTGTGAAATTGTCATTCCTGGCACCCACTTATCGCGCCAGCACGCCGAATTTGAACTGCATGAGAACCAGCTGAAAATCAAAGACTTAGGCTCGGCCAACGGCAGTTTTGTCAACGAAAGTCGAATTCCTGCCCACCAGCCCGTGCGCCTGGTACCGGGTGATCGGCTGCGCTTCGATGTCTACAGCTTTCGCGTAGTGGGCCCGGGAATGACCACCGGCAGCACGCGGCTGCGCCAAACACTGACCGAAAGCGCCATCAGCAAAGAGCGCAAATCGGCCAGCGCCGACCCCAAACACTGGAAAACCAAACCCACATCGCCCGGCAATCGCGAGGAGCCGACGCGCGCCAACCACGGCCCGCTGGTGGCCATGGTGATTGTGGCCGGACTGGTGCTGGCCGCCGGGATTTACCTGGCCACCATCATGCAATGGCTCTAAGCCGTGAGCGATAAACCTTCTGCAGTCGCAGCCCGCGCCACGGGCGTCATCTTGGATGTCGACAGCCTCGGGCCCGCCGACCTGGACTTGAGTGCGCTGACGGCGAGCCTGCATCAATGGCGCCACTACCCGAGCACCACCCCAGAACAATTGCACGCGCACCTGGCCGGGGCAGAGGTGGTAATTACCAATAAGGTCGTGCTCGACGCCAGCACCCTGGCCGCCCACCCCCAGTTGCGCTTAATTTGCGTGGCCGCCACGGGCACCAATAATATCGATTTGAACGCCGCCGCCAGGCTCGGCATAACCGTCTGCAATGCCGTGAATTACGGGCCCAATTCAGTGGCGCAACACGTTTTGATGCTGATGTTAAGTCTCGCGACGCAGGCGCCGGCCTACAGCCGCAGCGCGGTGGACGGCAGCTGGAGCAAGAGTCCGTTTTTCTGTCTGCTGGACTACCCAGTGGTGGAGCTGGCCGGCAAAAATCTGGGCATTGTCGGCTACGGGGTTTTGGGGCAACGAGTTGCCGCCCTGGGCGAGGCACTGGGCATGCGCATATTGGTGAGCGCCAGACCCGGTACGCGCGATATCCCCAAGGGGCGCCACGCCTTCGACAGGGTGTTGGCGGAGGCCGATGTGTTGACCCTGCACTGCCCGCTGACCGACGACAATTACCAGCTGATCAACGCTGAGCGGCTGGCGCGCATGAAGCCGAGTGCCCTGTTAATTAACTGCGCACGCGGCGGGCTGATCGACGAGCGCGCCCTGGTCGAGGCCCTGCGCGCGCGGCGCTTGGCAGGCGCCGGCTTAGATGTGTTAAGTCAGGAGCCACCACCGGTCGACCACCCACTGCTGGCACCCGACATTCCCAATTTAATGATTACCCCGCACACCGCCTGGGCCAGCCGAGAAGCCAGACAAAATCTGGTGGCGATATTGGCCGCCAATGTGCGGGCCTACTTCGCGGGCGAACCCCGCAATACTGTCAGCTAAATTTACACATCACGCCGGCCTTGTCGACTCAGTCGGCGCGCAACACCACCGCCGAGACATTGTCGTCTGCGCCACACTGTTTGGCTGCATCCAGTAACTGGCGCGCCAGCACTGAGGGCTCTAGGGGCTGAGCCAAACAGCGCCGCCAATCGGCCGGTGCCAATGCGTTAGACACACCATCGCTGCACAGAATAAAACAATCGCCAGCGCTCACCTTGTGCAGCGCCACCGAAAAATCAAACTCGTCCTGGGCACCCAGGGCGCGCGTCAACAGGTGCTTATTGGGATGACTGGCCAGCTGCGAGTCCTCCAGTTCACCCTGCTCGCGCAGCGCTTCCACATAGGTGTGATCGCGCGTCAAGCGCGCCAACTCGCCGCCGCGCCAGCGGTAACAGCGCGAGTCGCCCGCGTGCAACAGTGCCAGCTGGTCCTGCCAACAGAAGCCGCACAACAGCGTGGTGCCCATGCGCGCCAGCGGCGGCTGCTTGCGCTGTTCACTGAGGATGCGGTTGTTGGCCGCCCGGGCCGCCTGTAACAAGCGCGACAACACCTGCTCGCCAGTGGCCGTGGCCGCCGACGGCAACCAATCCTGCAAGCGGTAGAGCACCACCTCCAACGCCAGGGTGCTCGCCACCTCACCGCCGCTGTAGCCGCCCATACCGTCGGCCACCAAGCCCAGGGCCCACTGGCTCTGCGCATCGTGCAGCCAGTCCACTGCATCTTCGTTGTGATCGCGCCCGCCTCTATCCGTGTGGCCGCCGATTCGCACCCTCATTCAACCTCCGCCAAGGCCCGTAACAATTTTTGATGTAGTCCGCCAAAACCACCATTGCTCATAATGACAATGTGGCTGCCGGCGCTGCTGGCTGCCACCAAGCGAGCGACTAGCGCAGCGTGATCGGCCGCCAGTTCCGAGGGCACACTCGCCTGCTCGACCACATCGGCCAGCGACCAGCTTACACCGGCCGGCTGAAACCAGAAAACGGCGCTGGCATCCACACAGGCGCCGTTGAGTGCCTGCTTGTGCACACCGGCGCGCATAGTGTTGGAGCGCGGCTCGATCACCGCCAGTATGGGCGCGTCGCCCACCTTGGCGCGCAGCCCCGCTAGGGTAGTTTTAATGGCCGTGGGGTGGTGGGCAAAATCGTCGTAGACCTTGCGACCGGCCACCTCGCCCAGCAATTCCATGCGCCGTTTAACACCGGCAAATTCACACAGCCCCGCCACCGCCGTTGTGGGCGCAACGCCCACGTGGTGGGCGCCGGCGATGGCGGCCAGACCGTTGAGCACATTGTGTAAGCCCGTGTGACACCAGCGAACCTCGCCCACCGCCACGCCCCCGTGCAGCACCGTAAAATGCGTGCCTGCCGGATCAATTAAATCGTACTGCCACTCGGCGGCGACATCGGTACTACCCAACGGCTGCTGCTCGCTCCAGCAGCCCTGCGCCAACACCCGCGCCAGGTTGGCATCTCCAGCGGGATAGATCACCCGGCCGTGGCCGGGCAGGGTTCGCACCAGGTGGTGGAACTGTCGCTCGATGGCGGCCAGATCGGGAAAAATATCCGCGTGATCAAATTCCAGGTTGTTCAAAATACAGGTGCGCGCGCGGTAGTGAACAAACTTGGAGCGCTTATCAAAAAACGCACTATCGTATTCATCGGCCTCCACCACAAAGAAGGGGCTGTCGCCCAGGCGTGCCGACACGCCAAAATTGCTCGGCACCCCGCCAATTAAAAAACCGGGGGCCATGCCCGCATACTCCAACAACCAGGCGAGCATTGCACTGGTGCTGGTCTTGCCGTGCGTGCCAGCCACCGCCAGCACCCAGCGCTCGTCTAGTAAATGATCGCGCAGAAATTGCGGGCCGGAGGTAAATGGGATGGTGGACTCCAGCAGCGCTTCCACCACTGGGTTGCCGCGGCTCATGGCATTGCCCACCACGACCAAATCGGGCGCTGGCTTCAGCTGCGCGGGATCGAAGCCCTCGGTGAGCTGTATGCCCGCCTGTGTGAGTTGGTCGCTCATAGGCGGGTAAACATTTGCGTCGCAGCCGCTAACCTGATGCCCCAGGGCTTTAGCCAGTTGTGCCAGCGACCCCATGAAGGTGCCGCATATGCCCAGAATATGAACGTGCATTATCGGGTAAGACTCTCGTAGGATTTTTGCCGCAGCTTAACACGCCAGTTTGAACTAACCTATGCGGTAGAGCGCTGCCAAGGCGCAGATTCACCGGTGTGAGGCACCAATTTTCACTGCATTCACCGGTCAACTTGCGTATCATGCGCACCCTTAAAGCGGCACAGATCGCATCAGATCGCGCAGACGATCCATCACACACCCGAGACGAGACGAGAACCCACTTCATGGCTAAGAAAAACGCCTTTTACGCACAATCTGGCGGAGTAACGGCAGTCATTAACGCCAGCGCCTGCGGTGTTATCCAAACGGCACGCCAACACAAAGATACCATCGGCAAGGTATATGCCGGCCACAACGGTATTATCGGCGCACTGCGCGAAGAGCTGATCGACACCAGCAAAGAAACCCCCAGCACCATCGAGGCCCTGCGCCACACGCCCTCGGGCGCCTTTGGTTCGTGCCGCTACAAGTTGAAAAGCCTGGAGCAGAATCGCGCCGAGTACGAGCGTTTGATCGAAGTTTTCAAGGCCCACAACATCGGCTACTTTTTCTACAACGGCGGCGGCGACAGCGCCGATACCTGCCTGAAAGTCAGCCAGTTATCGCAGACGCTGGGCTACCCCATCCAGGCCATCCACATTCCTAAAACCGTGGACAACGACCTGCCGCTGACCGACAACTGCCCCGGCTTTGGCTCGGTGGCCAAATATGTGGCGGTGTCCATTAAAGAAGCCGGCCTGGACGTGGCCTCCATGTGCGAGTCGTCCACCAAGGTATTTATTCTGGAAGTGATGGGTCGCCATGCGGGCTGGATTGCCGCCGCGGGTGGCTTGGCCGCACAGCAGGAGGGCGATGCGCCCCACATCATCCTGTTTCCCGAAATTGCCTTCGATAAGGCGGCATTTTTGAAACGTGTAGACGCCTGCGTTAAAAAATATGGCTACTGCGCCATTGTGGCCTCTGAAGGCGCACAATATGCCGACGGCAGCTTTTTAGCCGACTCCGGCACAGTTGATGCCTTTGGCCACAAGCAACTCGGCGGCGTCGCTCCCACACTGGCCACCATGGTGCGCCAGGAGCTGGGTTTAAAATACCACTGGGCACTGGCCGACTACCTGCAGCGCGCCGCCCGCCACATCGCCTCGGCCACCGACGTCGAGCAAGCCTACGCCGTGGGCAAAGCCGCCGTGGAAATGGCGGTGGCCGGGAAAAGTGGCGTCATGGCCGCCATCGTGCGCGGCGCAGGCAAGCGCTACAGCTGGAGCATCGGCGAAGCACCCCTCGATCAGGTGGCCAATGTGGAGCGCAAAATGCCGCGCGACTTTATAAGCAAAGACGGGTTTGGCATTACCGAGAAGGCGCGCGACTACCTGTCGCCGCTGATTCAGGGCGAAGACTATCCGCCGTTCAAGCAAGGGTTGCCTGTCTATGCGCGACTGAAAAAAGTCATGGTGCCTAAAAAGCTGACCACCGACTTTAACGTGTAAGGCGCGCGGGCGGCGCCGCTAGTGCGCCGCTGCGCCCCACACCTCCGCCAGCCGCTTATCGCGGCCGCAACCGTGACGGTAGTAGCGATAGCGCAACGGATTGCGCTGGTAGTAATCCTGATGGTAGGCCTCGGCGGGATAAAAAGTGCTCGCCGCTTCCAGCTTTGTGGCCACGGGCTGCCCCAAACTCGCGGCTATTGCGTCGCGGCTAGCTTCGGCCAGCGCCTGTTCCGCCGCGTTTTGATAGAAAATGGCCGAGCGGTACTGGCTACCTCTATCGCAAAATTGCCCACCGCCGTCGAGCGGGTCTATGTTGCGCCAGAACACGGCTAACAACTGTTCATAAGTTACCTGATTGTCGTCGTACACCACCTGCACCGCTTCCGCGTGTCCCGTTTTGCCCGCCACCACCTGTCGATAGCTGGGATTCTCCAGGGCGCCGCCGATATAGCCCGCCGTGGTGGACGCCACCCCCGGTAGCTCGTCGAAGGGTTTTTCCATGCACCAAAAACAACCGCCGGCAAATATCGCCGTGCGGGATTCGCCCACTGCTGCAGGGATCAGCAGCGCCCAAGCGACAACTGCCAGTGTCAAGCTACGCATTGTTAATGCCATTCGATTCACCTGTAAACGCGACCATCGCAGACGCCGCTCCAACCGGGCCGCGACCGTCGCTACCTCCAATTAGAGTTTGCTCAGCCCCCCTTGTTACAGCCCGGAAGCGTGCCCCGCAGACTACTAATCTCTAGGCTAAGGCTCTAGACTAGGGCCAAATAACGTAAGTCATAAGGCTGTCAATGCAGGCCCGTCAACGTACCGCCGTCGCAGTCATTGTTGCCCTACTGGTGGCGGCAACGGCCTTGGCCGGTTACTACTTCATGCGCAACGCGCACCTGCAGCAACTCAGCAATCAATTAAACGAGAAGCTCGAGCAGGCCAATCGCGGGGTACACCGCTGGCACGCCGCCGAACTCAAGCGAGTGAACCAATGGGCGGCGCACGCGCAACTCGTCGCGATTACCCAGCAGCTGCTGCACCAAGCCCAACACCCGGAAGACTTGGCAAACAGCCCGCTGCGCACCGCGCTGGAACAACTGCTGCGGCCCTACCTCAGTGCCCGAAAAAATCGGGGCTACTTAATTATTGGTCCCGACAAAAAAACACTCGCCGCCGACCAACCCGAATTGATTGGCCAAACCACGACCCTGATCGGTCAACCGGCAGTAGACAGGCGCGCCTGGCGCGGCCAAACACTGCTCACCGAGCCCTTTTCCGCAGAGGCGCCCTTAACCGACACCCGTGGACAGCGCCTCAAGGGGCTACCCACCCAATTCAGTTTGGCACCTATACGAGACAGGCAGGGAGAAATCATCGCGCTGCTCGCGCTCAGGCTGGATATTTTTGAAGATTTCACGCCCCTGCTTTCGCAACAGTACTTTGGCGAGAGCGGCGAAACCTTTGTGTTCAACCGCGCAGGTAAACTGCTGAGCGAAAGTCGTTTTGCCGATACCCTACCCAGCCTTGGCCTGACCAACAAACCCACTGCGCTGCTAAACGTCACCTTGCTGGACCCACTGCGCGATTTACGGGAGCGTCCCAAGGGGCTGATCGAGCCCGCCGACCTGCCGCTGACCCACATGGTGCAGTCCGCCATTGCCGATGGGCGCGGCCAGAACTTGCTGGGTTATCGCGACTATCGCGGCGTAAAGGTGTTGGGCGCCTGGCTGTGGGATGAGCCGCTGAACCTGGGTTTTGCCGTGGAAATTGATTATTGGGAGGCCATGCGCAGCCACCGCGCCTATGTCGCCACACTTATCGTGGTGGCCGGCCTGAGCCTCGGGCTCATCGCCTTTCTCGCCGTATCGGGCAACCGCAGCAAACAAAAGGTCGAACAATATTACCGGGAAAAATCCTCCATTCTGGATAACACGCCGGCATTCATTTACATTCGCGACCTCTATGGCAGAGTGATTTTTGCCAATCGCGAAGCAGCCGAAGTGTTTGACTTTCCCACGCAATTTTTGCCGTTGTGGGCGGCCGAACACATCGCTGACCCCGAGTTTCCACACCACAGGGAATTGTTGTCGCAGCGTAACCAGTTGTTTATCGATCAGGAAGACGATGTGCTGCTGCGCGAAAAAGCCGCCTTCACTTACGAAGCCACGTTGACCAAGCAGCAGCACAAGCGCACGTTTATCATTACTAAGTTTCCTATTCGCAATGACCGCGGCGTCATCTACGCCATTGGCACCAGCGGAATCGACATTACTCAACGTCTAGAAACAGAAAAACAATTGTCGGAAAGAGACAGGTTTCAGGCCAATCTAATGGCCAATCTGCCCGGTGCCGTGTATCGCTGCCGGCAGCAACAAAAGGAATGGCGCCTCACCTATATCAGCCACGGCAGCATCGGCTTACTGGGCAAAAGCAGCAGTGAACTGCTCACGCAAACAACTTTGCTCGAAAATTTATTCCACGCGGAAGATCGCGAGCGCATCAAAGATCAAATCAGAAACTCACTGACCAACAACTTGCCCTACCAGCTGGAATTTCGACTGGCAAACCATACGCCGGTCAAATGGTTGTGGGCGCGAGGTAGAATTTTTGAAGCCGACGGCGAAATTATCACCGAAGGTTTTCTATCGGACATTACCGAACGAAAAAATGTTGAACAGGAATTGGCGGCGCACCGCCGACAACTCACCTCTTTGGTTGCCGAACGCACGCGCGAACTGGATCGGGAGCGAGAGCGCCTCAACGATATTATCCGAGGTGCGGCAGACGGAATTATTTCCTGCAACAACCAGTACAAGATCACTCTGTTTAGCCCCGCCGCCCAACAAATTCTTGGCTATGTGCAAGAGCAGGCCATTGGCGAAAGTATTTTCCGCTATTTCAGCCCCGACAACGCCCAACTACTGCGCGACGATTTAACCCAACTCGACCAACTGCAGCCACCCCAGGCAGCGCGCGAAATAGATTTGCGACACAAAAGCGGCAAGAATATTCGCGTTGAAATTTCCATCAGTCGAAATACCACCCACGGCCTGGTGAACTACACCTTTATCCTGCGCGACATTTCCGTCCGCCAGGAGCAACAACTTGCACTGGAAAAAGCCAAGCACGTTGCCGAAGAGGCCAGCCAGGCAAAATCCAATTTCTTGGCAAATATAAGCCACGAAATCCGCACGCCACTCAATGCCATCATCGGCATGAACCAACTGGCGCTGCGCACATCGCTCGATAACAAACAGGCCCGCTACCTAAAAACCATTGAGTACTCGTCGCACACGCTGCTGGGCATCATCAACGATGTACTCGACTTTTCCAAAATTGAAGCCGGCAAATTGGAAATTGAACACATCCCATTTAATTTGGAGAGCTCGCTGGAAGCCATCAGCCAGATAACCGCTAGCCGGGCCCAGGAAAAGGGCGTGGATTTTCTGCTCGATATAGACCCTAGGGTACCGACGCACCTCTACGGGGACCCCCTGCGCATCAGCCAAATTCTCACCAATCTGTGCTCCAATGCCACCAAATTTACCGAGCGCGGTCACATTACACTGGGCGCCAGATATCTAGACGGCGATGAATCCCAGGTGCAGCTGGAATTTTTCGTGGCCGACACCGGAATTGGCTTAACGGATCAACAACAGGCGCAATTGTTCCAGGCGTTCTCGCAGGCCGACGCCAGCGTCACCCGCAAATACGGCGGCACCGGCCTGGGCTTGAGCATCTGTCGCGAACTGGTCAGCTTGATGGGTGGAGACATCAAGGTCGAAAGTACAAAGGGCACCGGAAGCCGGTTCAGTTTCTGTCTGAACTTTGTGCGCGATACCCAGCCGCAAGCCCAACCATTACCCGCAAATAGCGTGGCGGGCTTGCACTTGCTTTTGGTTGAGCCGGATCGCAATCAGGCGGACCAACTGGTGCAAGCACTGCAGGCTTTCCAACACCGGGTGCAGTGCGCGCACTCAGGCGAGCAGGCGCTGGTACACCTGGACGGCCAGAAATACGATCTAATTTTGCTCAGCTGGCAACTATCCGGCCTGGCCGGTGCCGACCTGATTACCCAAATAGAGGCCGCCACTGGCGCGGATCGACCGCCCATTGTGGTGATACTGGACGAGCGAGAGGAGGCCAGCTCGTCCGATGTGGCGCGCGACGCGGGCGCCGACGGACTACTGTTTAAACCCGTCTCGCACTCCAGCCTGTTTGAAACCATCGAGCAGCTCAGTCGCTCAACCACCCGGCCGCGCTTGGCTTCGCCGCCGGCCACCAATCCCTTTAGAATACTGTCGCACCTAAGGGGCGCCCACCTGCTTATTGCCGAAGACAACGAAATCAACCAGGAAATCGCGCGCGAAATATTTGAAACCGCCGGCTTTACCGTTAGCGTCGCCAACAATGGCCAACAGGCGGTAGACATGGTGCAGGCACACGATTTCGATTTGATTCTAATGGACATTCAGATGCCGGTCATGGATGGCGAAACCGCCACCCTGGCCATTCGAAATCTGGAAAAAGGCAAAGCGGTGCCGATTATCGCCATGACTGCCAACGCCTTCTTAGAAGATGAACGACGCTGCCTGAAAAAGGGTATGAATGCCTACCTTACTAAACCCATTAATATTGAAAAAGCCATTGCCACCATCAGCCATTGGCTAAACCGCAGTGGCTACCGGCAGCAAGAGCCCAACAAAGAAGCCAAGAGGGCACCGCAAAAGTCCAACCAAGATCCCATTTGGCCCGCAGGCCTGACCGGTCTAGACACGCAGCGAGGCATGATAAATTGTACGGGTAATCAAGCACTCTATCTGCGCTTGCTCGCCGACTTTGCCAATGGCTATCACGATTTCATGCCGGAGTTAGAACAACTGCTGGCGGCGCAGGAATACGCCAAAGCACACCAGCACACCCACTCGCTGAAAGGGGTATCGGGTAACTTGGGCGCACGCGCCGTCTACGAAGCCTGTACCCAGCTCGACAATAACCTGCGCAAACACGCGCCCGACGTTCAAAAAATACCGGCGCAGGTATTTGCCCTGCACAAAACCCTGCAGCAGCTGTATCAAAATTTCGACTTGCTGGGCATCGGGCTCACCGAAAATTAACAAAAAAAAAAGCCCGGCCTAATGACCGGGCTAGCCCCTGTTTATCCTTAACCTAACAGCGGCGCTATCACCAGACTCACAATGGCCATGACGTTAATTAAAATATTCATGGCCGGGCCAGAAGTGTCTTTAAAGGGATCACCCACGGTATCACCCACCACCACCGCCTTGTGAACATCCGAGCCCTTACCACCCAGATTGCCCTTCTCCACATATTTTTTTGCGTTATCCCAGGCGCCGCCGGCGTTGGCCATGGTGAGCGCCAATAAAACGCAACTCACCAGCGCCCCGCCGAGCAAACCGCCAAGTACCTGCGGCCCCAGCACAAATCCGACAACAACCGGCGATGCCACCGCCAGCACGCCCGGCAAAATCATGCGCTTAAGCGCCGCTTGGGTCGCGATATCCACGCAACGATCCGAGTCGGGTTTAGCCGTGCCCTCCATCAGACCGGGAATCTCTTTAAATTGCCGACGGATTTCCTTGATCATATCGAAGGCGGCTTCGCCCACGGCCCGCATAGTAATGGCAGAGACAATAAACGGGAAAATACCGCCCAGGAACATGCCCATGAGCACCCGCGGGTCGTCGATGCGCAAGGCAAAGCCGGGCACGTGCTTTTCCACCGTGGCGATAAATGCGGCAATAATCGCCAGCGCTGCTAGACCCGCAGCACCGATGGCAAAGCCCTTGCCGATGGCCGCCGTGGTATTGCCCACCTCGTCTAAACCGTCGGTAATTTTACGGGTCTCCTCGCCCATGTCGGCCATCTCGGCAATACCGCCGGCGTTATCGGCCACTGGCCCGTAGGCGTCGATGGCCATGGTAATCCCCACGGTGGCCAGCATACCCACTGCCGCCATACCGACGCCGTAGACACCGGTGCCGTCGGGCAAGATGCCGGCAGTCGCATAGATAATGCCGGCAATCACCAGCACTGGCACCACCACCGATTCCATGCCGGTGGCCAGACCGGCAATCATGACCGTGGCCGGCCCAGTTTCGCCGCCCTCGGCGATGACTCGCACGGGCTTGCCGCCGGTGTAGTACTCGGTAACCAAGCCAATAAAAATGCCACCCACGGCGCCGCACACTACGCACCACCAAACCGCACTGCTCACGCCCTGCCAGCTCAACAACCAGTAAGCTGCTGCGATCAACATCACCGTGGCGCCAATGGTACCGGTGCGCAACGCCATGGCCGGGGCCTTGGCCGAACTCATGCGCACGACAACAATACCGGCTATGGAGCACAGTAATCCCACCGAAGCGAGCGCCAGGGGCGCAAACATCAGCGCCTCGCGACTGCCCGCCAATTGATCTACTTGCGCCAGTGTCATGGCCGCGGCGATAGCAATGGTGGCAATCATCGAGCCGCAGTAGGATTCAAAAATATCGGACCCCATGCCGGCCACATCGCCCACATTGTCGCCCACGTTATCGGCAATAACACCGGGGTTGCGCGGATCATCTTCGGGAATACCTGCCTCCACCTTGCCCACCAAATCCGCGCCCACATCGGCACTCTTGGTAAAAATGCCGCCGCCCACACGGGAAAACAGCGCCACCGTAGAGGCGCCCATACCAAAACCGTGAATGGCCTCGGCGTGCTCGGGATTGCCGCCAAACAACAGATACAACGCCCCCAGCCCTAACAGCCCCATGGACGCCACTGCCAAGCCCATCACCGAGCCGCCGTAAAAAGCGACGCTCAAGGCCGTAGCCGCACCTTCATTTTTAGCCGCCACCGTGGTGCGCACATTGGCGCGGGTGGCCGTGTACATACCGATGTAACCGGCAATGGCCGAACAAAGCGCGCCCACCACAAAGGCCGTGGGCGTGCGCCAACTGCCAAAGCCGTAGGCCAGCAGCACTGTCACAATGAGTAGAAACACCCCCAGAATGGTGTACTCCCGCCGCATGAAAACCATGGCGCCCCGGTGAATCAAGGCGGCTATTTCAGCGACAGCGCCGTCGCCGGCGGGATAGGAAATGATAATGCGGTAAATAATGAATGCGACAAGTAATCCAGCCAACCCAAACAGGGGTGGCAACAGCAGGATGTCCATAGAAAACCCTCGTAATTGTTATCGTTGGGGCCTACCTGGTACTGCTACTTCAAACCCATCAATCAGCGACTGCTGTACATCCGAATGTAAGTGGCCGATTGACGGGGTACACCGGATTGCTCTCAGGTAACTCGGCCACTGTCGCCAATAGTAGGGCCTAAGCCGCGCGCCGGCAAATACCGCAGAAAACCCCTGTACAACGTTTGTACAGTCCGCGCCTTGTGGTAGACTCTGCGCCCCAATTTTTAGCTCTCTAGTGGATAGTGTTATGAGCCTGCATCTGGTGCCCTCGGGCAAAAACCTGCCTGACGATATCAACGTCATCATTGAAATCCCGCTCAACGGCGACCCCATCAAATATGAAGTCGATAAAGACTCCGGTGCCATTTTCGTGGATCGCATGCTGGGTACCGCCATGCACTACCCCTGCAACTACGGATACGTACCTCACACCCTGTGTGGCGATGGCGACCCTGTCGACGTACTGGTGATCATGCCGCTGGCGCTGATTCCCGGTTCAGTGGTGCGCTGCCGCCCCATTGGCGTGCTGAAGATGACCGACGAATCCGGTGAAGACGCCAAGCTGGTTGCCGTGCCCCACGACAAGATCACGCCGCTGTACAAGGGCGTTGAGTCGGTGCGCGATCTGCCAGAAATCACACTCAACCAGATTGCCCACTTCTTTGAGCACTACAAAGATCTGGAACCCGGCAAGTGGGTGAAGATTGAAGGCTGGGAAGGTCCAGAGGCCGCCCGCCAGGAAATTATGGACTCGGTAAAACGCTACGAGGCAGCGCCCGAGAAGCCTCGCTTCTAAGGTTGCCGCAACACATAAAAAAAGGCCTCGCATTAGAGGCCTTTTTTTATGTCAGCGAATACATACCGCTGTAGGCACTCGCTGGCGGGCCAACACTAGTCGGCCAATTGAATACCACTGGTATCGGGTGGCGGCGGTGGCGGCGCCTTCGCCACCTGCCCTAAATCACTGCCCGGTGGCGCCAAATCCACAGCCAGGTCGGCCACCTCCGTCACCTTGGGCGCCTCGCGGTACTCAGGCTCGATCAACTCCACGCCCGTCTCGGCGATATCAAAATGCACATCCGGCACCGCCACTGGGGCTGCGCGATCAATTTCCTCAGTATCCACCAGCGGCCCGTCAAGCGGACGCAAATCGGCACTTAAGGCCGACACCGATACGGCGGCAGGCGCCTGCGCTTGCCGCTCTTGTTCGGTCAACAAATAGCCACCCACGGGTGCCAAGCTCAAGCCGCCTGTGTTTGCCGGCGAGAGCGCAGCGGTTTCCTTGGCCTCCTCGACCGGCGCGGGCTTGGCCGCTACGGCCGGGCGCTTGCGCACCGGCGGCGCTTTTAAAGTGCCCGCGGGCCGAATTTCCACCAAGGCGCCCGCCTGTGCCAAAACTTTCTGGTACTTTTCGGCGCTTTCTGGGTCGACTGATTTCTTCAAAGGCACTGGCACGCCACTAAACAACGGTTCAATCTGCGCCAAGTCCCGCTTGAACAACGCGGCCATCCGCTGCTTGACCTGCGGCAAGGTATGCCCCACCGCAATATCGCCGCGAAAGACGATGTCGAACAACCCATCACTCATGCAAAACACTCCTCATTACTTAATAACAGTTTTGCCCAATGTCAGCGGAGTTGCAATGCGTGTCAGCCTTGGCTGACACGCATTGCCCCCTTTAGCCACTAGTGGCAAGCGCTGCGCGCGCTACACTGGCTGTCTGAAAAAGGAATGCTCACGCATCGGGATAGTGCGCCATGGCTCAATCACTGTTTACCGCCCACCAATCGCTGGATGATCAGCTCAGCCAACACCGAATTGTCGACGAGGTGCGCCGACTAGAGCAGCAAATTCACAAGCTTCAACTAGCTAGCCAGCCCGACACCGCCAGCATTGCCGCGCTGGCCAACCAACTGCGCGAGCGGCTTATGGTGCTGCACTGGAGCCGTGGCCACCGTCACAATAATCTGTGAAGGCCATCACAGGTCACTTGCAGTCCCCCCAACAACCCTTATAATTCGGCGTCTTTAATAGAGCAGTTGCTCTTTTCACCCGAGCGAGGTGGCCGTGTTACGTTGGCAGTTGGTTGTACTACTCCCACTGGTATTGAGTGGGTGTCAGTTGTTTCAAACGTCCGAACCTGCAGAACCCGAGACGGTTGCAGCGAACGTCTGCCCCCCGCTGCCAGAGCCTGTCGCCTGCCCTGAACCCACCGTCATCGAAGTCGAAAAGGCCTGCCCAGCACCCGAAGTGGCGCCGGCGCCCACGCCTAAAATAGCTGTGGCACCGACACAACCCGCACCAGCCAATATGCGCGTTGGTAGCAAGCAATTGCTGGTGATTGGCAGTGAAGAATGGGTCACTTTGGCGCCACCGAACGTTAAGCTCAAAGCGCGCATAGACACAGGTGCCGAAGTTTCCAGTTTGAGTGTTGCCGATCAAATTCCCTTCGAGCGCGAAGGTAAGCGTTGGGTGCGCTTTAACTTAAAAACACACGGGGTAGATGAACTCCTCACGCTCGAGCGTCCAGTGGTTCGCAAGACGAAGTTTAAAAGTGCCGCAGCCGATCAACCCGTGGTGGCGCTGGTTATTCAACTGGCCGACATAGAAGAAGAAATTGATGTTGTGCTGGTAGAAAACAATAGCGCCGATACTGCACTGCTCGTCGGTCGCAATTTCCTCACTGATAACGCCATCGTCGACGTTTCCAAAGCATTTACCATTCGCGATTAATGCCCAAGACCCCCAATTAGGTCACCTATGAAAGCACGTATTCAGCTGTATGTTGTCGCCGCACTGCTCGCAGTGATCGGCCTTTCGGGGGCGCTCTACAAGAATCTGGAGCTGGGCTTTCCACTGTGGCCTGGCGAGTCCCGCAATGTTTGGACGCTGCAATCTAAAATCAGTTTCGTACCCACCGGCGATCCCATAGAGGTAACGCTGGCACTGCCGGAAAAACACAGCAACGGCATCATTATCGATGAAAATTTTTCTTCCTCTGGCTTTGGTTTCGTAATTAACGAAGAGCGCGAGCAGCGGTTCGCCCGCTGGAGCCGGCGCGATGTGAATACTAGCAATGACATTACCTTGCACTATAAGATGCAGGTGGTACACGACAATAAATTGTTAAACGAACCCGCTGCACCCAGCGGGCAAGTGGCCAAGCCCCGCACCTACCCCAGCGAACGCGAATCGCTGCGCGCCATGTTCGAGCACCTATCGCAAGTATCTGCCACCGATGCCAGTTTTACACAGCTGATGCTCAGCCGCCTAAATGCACGGGAAAAGTCCCAGGACGTGTCCTTTTTGCTATCGCTCAATAACGACGATGTGATGGCCGTCGCCGCCAAGCTACTCGCCTACCGAGGCATTCACTTCCAAATCGTCAAAGGGCTTTATTTACAGGATGGCCGCCGGCGCGCCAGCTACGCACAGCTGTTAGAAATTTACAGCAATAACCAGTGGATTCAATTCAATCCCGAAACTGGCGAGCGCGGTTTACCTGACAATTTCCTGGTGTGGCAGCGAGGCGGTGTGTCGCTGTTGGACGTCATCGGCGGCACCCAGTCCAATGTGGAGTTTTCCATGGTGGTCAACACAGTGCCCGCGCGCACGGTGGCCATGATGCAGGATCTGTCCAGCCAAGCCGCACTGATCGACATGAGTATTTACTCACTGCCGGTTGAGCAGCAGGGCGTATTTAAAACACTGCTACTGATTCCCATTGGCGCCCTGGTGGTGGTGTTTTTGCGCATCATTGTGGGGCTGCCCACCTCGGGCACCTTTATGCCCATTCTCATCGCCTTGGCTTTTATTGAAACTGGATTGCTGGCCGGCCTGCCCATGTTTATTCTGGTGGTGGGCGTGGGCCTGTGGATTCGCTACTACTTGAGCCATCTCAATCTACTGCTGGTGGCCAGGGTATCGGCCGTCATCATTGTGGTGCTAGGCCTAATGGCCTTCTTCAGCATTGCCAGCTACAAACTCGGCATAGATTCCGCGATGAGCGTAACCTTTTTCCCCACCATTATTTTGGCTTGGACCATCGAGCGCATGTCGACACTGTGGGAAGAAGAAGGCGCGCGCGATGTGGTCAAGCAGGGCGGCGGCAGCCTGGTGGTAGCCGTCATCGCCTACGGACTAATGACCAACAGCATTGCCAAACACCTGACCTTTAACTTCCCCGAGCTGTCGCTGGTGTTGTTGGCCTTCATACTGGTGATTGGCCAATACAGCGGCTACCGGCTAAGCGAGCTGTACCGCTTCCGGCATATGATTGCCACTCAAAACAAGCTGGCGGGCAAGTAACATGGGCTGGTTTGCAAGCCCGAAAAAATTGCGCGAGGCCGGCGTGCTGGGTATGAACCGGCGCAATGTGCAGTGCATTTTGCGCTACAACAAGCGCAGCCTTTACCCGTTGGTCGACAACAAATTAAAAACCAAACTGGCAGCCCAACAGGCGGGCATTGCCGTGCCAGAGCTGGTGGGTGTGATAGAGCACCAATTTCAGATCAAATCGATTTTAAACATTATTGGCGAGCGCTCGCAGTTTGTCATCAAACCCGTACAGGGCAGCGGCGGCAAAGGTATATTGGTAATCGTCGGGCGCGAGGGCGACACCTTTATCAAGCCCTCTGGCCAACGGGTCAGTGCAGACTACTTGCGCCGTCACACGTCCAACATACTCTCGGGTTTGTTCAGTCTCGGCGGCCGCACCGACCACGCCATGCTCGAGGCGTTAATCAACTTTGACGAGGCGCTGAGCCAATACAGTTACGAGGGCGTACCCGATGTGCGCGTGGTGGTGTATCGGGGCTACCCGGTGATGGCCATGATTCGCTGCGCCACCCACAGCTCGGACGGCAAGGCCAACCTGCACCAGGGCGCCGTGGGTGTGGGGTTAAATCTAGCCAACGGCAAGGCCATCTGCGCGGTGCAAAATGGCAGTCTGGTAACCCGGCACCCTGATACCGGCCAGGCCTTTGACGAACTCACAGTTCCCAGTTGGGAAGCCATACTGCTACTGGCCAGCGGCGCTCACGAAATGACAGGGCTCGGCTACCTGGGTGCCGATATCGTACTGGATAAACTCTACGGCCCGCTCATTCTGGAACTAAATGCCCGTCCAGGCCTGTCGATTCAGGTGGCCAATCAAACCGGCCTGATGCACCGACTCAAGGCCATCGATGAAGCCTGCCTGCAGGGCCCCTGCAGCATCGAGACGCGCGTGGCATTCTCACAGGCCACCTTCGGCTATTGACCACGCGGCGCCCAGATTGCCCGCCTACTCGTCCACCACGCTGTGATTCATCTGCCGCGCCGGGTTGGGCGTTTTCGGTTTACCCACGATTTTAGCCGGCACACCCGCCACAGTATTACCCGCCGGCACGGGCGCCAACACCAGGCTACCGGCGGCGATTTTGGCACCGGCACCAATCTGAATATTGCCCAGCAATTTGGCGCCGGCGCTAATCAATACGCCTTTACCCACTTTGGGGTGGCGATCACCGCCTTTACTGCAACCGCTACCGCCCAGCGTGACGCCGTGCAACATCGACACATTGTCGGCCACTACGGCCGTTTCGCCTATCACGATGCCCGTTGCGTGATCCATCATAATGCCCGCGCCCAGACGCGCGGCCGGATGAATATCCACACTGAAGGTCTCGGCAATTTGATTCTGGAAATACATGGCCAGCGCGCGCCGGTTTGCCTGCCACAGCCAGTGCGCTATACGGTAACCCTGCAGCGCCTGAAAGCCTTTAAAGTACAACAGCGGCATCACGAAGTGATGGCAGGCCGGATCCCGCTCCATGCAGGCGTGAATGTCGCGCTGTACGGCGCGCATGATAGCGGGGTCGGCGGCCAGCGCCTCATCGATCACCTGGCGCAACAAGATGGCCGGCAAGTTAGTGCTGTGCAGCTTTAGCGCCAAGGTATAGCTCAACGCGGAACACAGGTTGGGGTGATTTAATATGGCGCCATGGTAAAAACTGGCCAGCGCCGGCTCGCCGTCGCTGAAGCGCTGCGCCTCGTCGCACATCGACTGCCATAGCTCGCTTGCGCATGGACTCATAGCTGCCCCTCTCGCCACTGCTGAATAATGGCCGGCAACTGTGCCATGGCCGAGAAGCATTGAACACCCTCTGTGCGCCACATTGCCGGTAGTGCGGGCCCAGTTTCGGCACGATACCAAGCGACGGCCATGCCGGCCGCCACCGCCGCTTCCACACCTAGAGCGGAATCTTCTACGACCAAACAGCGCTGCGGCAACTCTCCCATTTGCTCGGCAGCCAGCAAAAACACATCCGGTGCCGGCTTGCTGTGAGCGACGTCGACGGCGCTAAAACAGCGTAACTGGAAGGCTTGCTGCAAACCGCTGCCACCCAGAGTGACCGCCATCTTTTCATAGTCCCCGGCCGAGGCAACGCAGCAGGGCAACGCAATCTCTGCCAGCCAGCGCAACACCGCGTCGACCCCGGCCACCGGGCGCACAGTGCGCAGCGCCACCAGGGTTTCTGCCTGCATGTGGCGCCAGAAAACGGTGGCCTCGGACTCACCCAGCCACCGGCCAATGCGGTCGATACATTGCTCCGCGCTGCGCCCCTGAAACAACTCCCGACAGGCGGCCTCGGTCGCGTCCACACCCGCCGCTTGCAGGTGCTGGGTGAGCACGCGATTAGCTACGGATTCGCTGTCGACTAATACGCCGTCGCAATCAAAGATAACCAGCCCTGCCGAGCACACCTCAGAGCTCGACATAGCGGGCAACCAGGGCGGGCAATTGTTCGAGAATAAGCGGTTTAAGCGCAATGTCCGCGCAGGCCAAGACCTGCCGCAGACCCGCACAGGAAAAGCTTGCCGCACAAGGGCGTGCCAGCGGGGTGTAGCTCAGATGCCAGGGCTCTGGCGCCACACCGCCGCGATCGTGCATATACGGCCTTTCAAAGGCCGCCTGGCCCGTTAAGTAATCGCTCAACCAGGTGTGAAACGGCGCCATCACGCCTTCGCACTCGGCCACCGTCAACGCCAGTGCGTAACCGTCGCCACAGACACTGGCATCGTAGACATCCACCTCAGTACCCCAGTGGTGCCGCGAGGCCCCAGGCAGGGCCGACCAGCGCAATATCGCTGCCAATAACGCCGCCGGTGCCAGGTCTTCGGCCTTGAGCGGCGCGCCATCGCTGTCGAGCAGCGGTCGGTGGCCCTGCGCCTTGCCGTTGAAAATGTGAAGCTGGCGTGCAAAGTCTCGATGCCCGCTGGCTACCCGCAATTGAAAACCGGCGGTTGCTGCGGCCTGCGCCATGGCGGTCAGCGCCGGCGCCAAAGCTGGCTGCACCTGGCCACCCAAGCAAGACACCAGCGGTGGCGGCTGCAGGCCGTATAAATAAGGTAACAATTGTTTGGCGTCTAAACTCATTGTGATTGCGCTTATCAAATCAGTCGGTATTATAGCGTTTCGAGATAAAAGCAGCATGCCTGCACCGCGAGGCGGCTTGAGCAATAATAAAAACCACTGCAGGAGCGAGACACCATGACATCGAGTCAGGGCGAATTACAGCAGTTGAAGAACTTGGGCGCCGCGTCAGTCAATATTTTGCGCGCCATTGGCATTAACAGCTACGATGATTTAAAAGCTGTGGGGCCAGTCACAGCCTACAAGCGCATCAAGGCGCGCGGTATTAATGTCTCCAAGGTAATGTTATATGCTTTACAGGGCGCGCTGACAGACACCCATTGGAATGATTTGGCGCCCGATTTAAAAGCCAAGTTGGTGGAAGAAGCCGAACGCGAGAGCGAAGCCGAGTCAAGCTAAGCACCCTCGCCCCCTACTACACAGCGAGTGGACCTATGCACCTACCCGAAAACCAGCCAGATCACCTAGCCGAGCTGACACTCAAACTGCGCGGACTAACCGAGCTGCTGGTGCAGGGCGTCGCCACGGGCAGCCCCCTTCACTACGCCCACACCGCCGATGTCTTCGCAGACCTCCCCTCCAACCAGCTACTGCTGATTACCGAGGGCAAGGTACACCTGGAGCGCCAGGGCAAGGTGCTGCTGGAGTTCGAAGCCGGCGATTTGCTGGGCCTGTCGCGCAGCTTGCAGCTGCCCGAGGGCAAACTGGTGGCAGATCAAGCCGGTTTTTTACCCATACTGCGCGACGATCTGCTGGCCCGCGTAAACGCCAGCCAGGCCATGCAACAACACTGGGCCCACTATTTAATTTGTCTGTGCACCTATTTTCGCGAGGCCTTTGCCTTGGAAAAGCGCAGTAATTTTCAGCCCAGCACCGGCTTTATGAGCTTTAACAGTGGCGAGACCATCATCGCCCAGGGCGAGGCCGCCAACTGCGTTTACACCCTGCTAGAGGGTTCGGCGGTGGCCATGCGCGACGGCGTTAAGGTGGGCGATATCCACACCGACGAAATCTTTGGCGCCATGGCCGTGTTTACGCGCCAACCCCGCAATGCCACGGTGGTCGCCACCAGCGATTGCTCGGTTATGGCCGTGCGCAAAGAAGACTTCATCGATCTTGTGGAGCACCAGCCGCAAATTTGTCTGAGCCTCATCGAGGAAATGGCCGAAAAAATTAACCAGCTCAACCAGCAGGTCGCCGCGCACAGCGAATAATTCAACGCACCGCCATTGAATTTCCCCCTCTCATCACCATCTAAATGTCCGTACAGGCCGTCTGGACCTAATCATGTGAGAGGTTTTTGTCGTGATGCGAATTGGCTTATTTCTGTTAACCAACCTGGCCGTGGTGCTGGTCGCGAGCATCGTGCTCAGCCTGCTGGGCGTCAACTCCTACTTTGCCGCCAGCGGCTCAGGGTTAAACCTGGGAGCGCTGCTGGTGTTCTGCGCCGTCTTTGGTATGGCCGGCAGTTTGATTTCACTGTTCATTTCCAAATGGATGGCCAAGCGCAGTACCGGCACGCGCCTGATCAGCCAGCCCCGCACACAACAGGAGCAATGGCTGCTGGTGACCGTGCAGCGCTTAAGCGACAAAGCGGGCATTAAAATGCCCGAAGTGGGCATTTTCCCCGCCCAGGAGTCCAACGCCTTTGCCACCGGCTGGAACAAAAACGACGCCCTAGTGGCGGTATCGCAGGGCTTGCTGGATCGCATGGACAGCGAGCAGATCGAGGCCGTACTGGCCCACGAGATTGGCCACGTAGCCAATGGCGACATGGTTACCCTGTCGCTGATTCAAGGCGTGGTCAATACCTTTGTGATGTTCTTCGCCCGCATCATCGGCAGCACCGTCGACCGCGCGGTGTTTAAAAATGAAAATGGCCACGGTCTGGGTTTTTACATCACCACTATTATCGCGGAGCTGGTGCTGGGTATTTTGGCCTCCATTATCGTGATGAAGTTTTCCCGCTGGCGCGAGTTTCGCGCCGACCACGCCGGTGCTACCCTGGCCAGTCGCCAGGGCATGATTCGCGCGCTGCAGGGCCTGCAGCTGGAGCAAAAGCGCGCACTGGAGTCCAGCATGCCCGACAGCCTTTACGCCTTTGGCATCAACGGCAATTTGCGCAACAAGCTGGGCGATTTATTTGCCAGCCACCCGCGCTTGGAAGACCGCATTCGAGCCTTGCAACAGGGTGTCTGATATTCACTGGCAAACCCTGTGCCCCGGCGACGCCATCGCCGATGGCCAGAGTAAACAGTTCACGTGCAACGGCATTGCCCTGTTTGTGGTCAAGCAGGGCAATGCCGCGTATGCCTACCAAAATCGCTGCCCGCACTTGGGCATTGAATTGCAGTGGCAGGCCGATCAATTTTTAGATGCCGAGCGCGAATTTATTCAGTGCAGTACCCACGGCGCGCTGTTTTTAATCGAAGACGGCGAGTGCGTGGCCGGGCCCTGCCGCGGCCGGTCTCTGCAGCGCTTGCCGTGCCGCCTCAAGGATGGGCAGATCGACGTGCAGCTGCCCGTTACAGTTTCACCGGCAGGGGCTTAGTCAGCCGGATCTCGCGCGCAGACAGGCTTGCGCCCCAGGCCAAGATCTCTACCCCCTGTGCGGCCACCTCGCGCAACAAAGTGCCGTAGTGCGGATCGATATTATCGGCCGGCACCACCCGATCAATGCCCGAGTGCTGCACGCAAAACAACAGCACTGCTCGATGCCCGGCCGCCACCATGGCCGCCAGTTCGCGCAAATGTTTGGCGCCCCTGTCACTCACAGCATCGGGAAAGGCACCCAGCCCCTCGCCTTCGTGCAAGGTGACATTTTTAACTTCCAGGAAGCAATCGGGCAGATCCGAACCGCGCAGTAAAAAATCGATGCGGGATTTTTCGTCCCCGTATTTCACTTCGCGCTGCAGGTCGGCATAGGGCGCCAGTGACGGCTCCAATTTAGCGCGCAGCAACTCCTCAACCAGGGCGTTGGCCCTGTGGGTATTGATCCCCGCTAGGTAACCGTCCGGTGTAGTGGCGATCTCCCAGGTGTGCGGGTACTTGCGGGTTTTACTGTCGGACACCGAATACCAGCAGGGATCGCCCGGACTCAGGCAGGCGCGCATGGAGCCGGTGTTTGGGCAGTGTATGGTAATTACCTCATCGCTTGCTGTTTGCACATCCGCCAAAAAGCGTTTGTAGCGCTTGATCAAGCGCCCCTGGATGAGCGGCGGGTCAAAAATCATGGCAACTCCCCGTAAAAGTGACCGTTTTTTAGCCAAAAGTGGCGTCTGAAAACACACCAGTGTACCAGCTGGCAGACCGCGTCGGCGCAGGGGTAAAACAGTGGCAGGCGGGGGCGGAATCTGGTAGTTTGCTCCGTTCGCAACAGGGGGGGCTTGAAATTCCGTCGGCCACCCCCATTCTGCACAACCCGGAAGTTTTAGAAGAGGCGTCAACATGCCCAAGAATGCAGCCAAAGAGTCAGTACTGGATGGCTCAAGCTTCACACCCTACAAGGAAAAAAAGGGTGAGGAGTACATGAATGAACAACAACGTGATCATTTCAAGAGCATCCTCCTGAACTGGAAACGTGAACTCATGGAAGAAGTGGATCGCACCATGAGCCACATGAAAGATGAGGCAGCAAACTTCCCAGACCCGGCCGACCGCGCCAGTCAGGAAGAAGAGTTCAGCCTTGAGCTGCGCACCCGCGACCGGGAACGCAAACTGATCAAAAAGATCGACAAAACCATCGAACTGATTGAACAGGACGACTACGGGTACTGCGAAACCTGTGGTGTGGAGATTGGTATCCGTCGCCTGGAAGCGCGCCCCACAGCTACTCTGTGCGTGGACTGCAAAACCCTGGCGGAAATCAAAGAAAAGCAAATTGGCGGCTAAGACGCGCCCGTTTGCTCCGGTGCCCGCTGTTGGGGCACCCACTCACAAAGGGCGATTATTCGCCCTTTGTTGTTTTTGATTAGCATGCATCAGCCCTACCGCGGTCGCTTTGCCCCCTCGCCCACAGGCCCCCTGCACTTTGGCAGCCTGCTCGCCGCCCTGGCCAGCTGGCTGGATGCGCGCGCTCATGCGGGCGTATGGCTGGTGCGCATGGAAGACTTGGACCCACCCCGAGAAGTGCCTGGCGCGGCCCAGCAGATTCTCCAGGCCCTGGCGATACACGGGCTTGTTTCGGACGAACCCGTGCTCTACCAAAGCCAGCGGCTGGCCGCCTACGAGCAAACTCTGGC